>NZ_BKCL01000004.1:0-293256 GCF_008579125.1 Iodidimonas gelatinilytica
TATGAAGAGCAGCGTATTCCTGCCCAGATATGGCAACGCAACCAATCCCGTGTGACCAAGCTGATCGTTACCGATAAAGTGATCAAGAAGATCGTGCTTGATCCCCATTTGGAAACCGCTGACGCCGATACGTCCAACAACTATTGGCCCGGCAAAGTCGATGATGTGCGCATCGAATTGCAACGGCGCAAAACAACGCCCAATCTGATGCAAAAGATGAGCGATGATGACAAGCAGGATTAAAACAGTTTGGGGTCGGGCATCTGCCCTGCCCCTTATCGGCCTGTTGTGCCTGATGCTGGCCATTCCGGCCATGGCACACAGCTTTTACACCGCATTGACGCGGCTCAATTACAATTCTGAAGCCCAGACCATCGAGGTCATCCACCGCCTGGCCGCCCATGATATGGAAGCGGTTTTATCCTTTCAGGAAAAGCAGGTGATGAGCTTTGAAAAGGATGCGCAGCTTGAAGGATTGGCCGGCGATTATCTTATCCGCCATTTCACATTGGATATAGATGGGAAGGCCATACCGCTTCAATTCATCGGCCTTGAATTTTCCGGCGAAGATTTGATTGGCTATTTTGAAGGGCCCTTAAAAGCAGCGCCCCAAAAGATCGCCATCACCAACCGCATTTTCATTGATGAACTCCCCGGACAGATAAACACGCTGGTGGCCACTATCGGCGAAAAAACCGGAGCAGCCCGCTTCTCCGAAGGGGAGACGCACAAAATTGTGGACTTTCCCTAATCCGTATCTTGCCCCTCTCCCTGTGAGTCTTTAGATATGGGGGAAAGCGTTAAGGAAAGCCGCATGATGCTCCGTCTGTTTGTCATATCCCTGATTTTGGGCAGTTCGCTCACGACGGCGGCTCTTGCCCAGATGCAAGGCCCTTCCCGCAATCCGGGGAAAACCACTTTGATGATTTTGGCTGAACGTTTGGGCCGTACCGCAGGAAATGCGGAATTTTGCGGGTACGACCCTGACAATGTGGAAGAGTTTATTGCCAAATCCATGGCGCGGTTGGCCAAGGAATCCGAAGACAAGGTGCTGCTGGCGGGAAGCCGGGTAGAATTCAATGCCCATGCCGCCTATGGCCGTTCGGAAGGCCCTGAGCAGGGCTGTGACAGCTTCAGTCTTGATTATGCCGAGGCAAAGCGCGTCCTGCTTTACTGAACACACCCTCGCCTTCACCATGCCTCTCCGACCGTTTCACGGCCAAGGCTAGCGAATAGTGGAAACGTCCGGGCCGGCCAACCGGATGATTACAGGCCCCACAATGGCCTCTTCCTGATCCGGCCAAACGCGCTCCAGCGCCTTTTCCACGAAATGAGCCAGAACGGGGCCCACACGGTTGCTTTCATCCGTTTGGGCAAAGGCAAAGCGTGGGCCATCATAATTTGAATCGAGGGAAAAATCGGCCACCAGCGGAAAGGTCATTTTATCTTCAAAGATCTTGTGTCCATCGGCATCGCGCACCTCCAGTTTTCCCACAACATAGCTATGGGACGCACGCAGATAGGCCACCGGATGGTTATCTACCTTGATCCGGTCCAGCTTGAGACGAATCTCTCCCGCGAAATCCGGCACAGCACGGGCCAGATTTCTGGCCATCATGCCCCGGACAAGGGCTTCCACCGTATAGCCGTGCAGATCGGGGATCAGCCGCTCGCCCGCCCATTCCACATCCCGAAACAAGGACACACCCTGGCTTTGCAGGCTTGAACGCATCCCCGGCTCATCCACAAGGCTTTTGCGAAAGCGTTCCTCGCGGATGCGTTCCACACGGTTGATCACCTTCATCCTTTTGAGCAATTTACCGGAAAATTCGATATCCAGCTTATAGGCAGGAGCAGTGGCCTCTGTTGACGTGTTTTGTGCATAGGAGCGCCCGGCCCCCACAGCTCCACAGGCACCAATAACAAGAGCCAAAATCACCAACGTGGCGCGATGCATATAGTCGTCCTTATAGGGATCAGCGATTGAACCTTATCTGTTCATTAGGCCCACTGAGGCGAATAATGATCGGCCCTTCAATCTCTTTTTTCTTGTTGGGCCACAAATCCTCAAGGGCCTGTTCAACAAAATAGGCAAGGGTCGGTCCCACACGATTGGCTTCATCATTTTCGACGAAAGCATATTTATCGCCATCATAAGACCGGTCCACAGACGGATCCACCACCAGATTGGCGGTCAGTTTTTCCTTCTTCAAAACGCGCCCATCAGGGGCCAGCATTTCCACCTTGCCACTGATATAGGAATTCGCTCCGGTGAGAAACGCGACAGGATGCGATGACACACGCATGGTCTTGATGGTATAATGGATCGTGCCTTTGAACTGAGGCGCAGCACGCTGAAGATTATCCATCGTCAAGGCTTCTAACAGATTGGCGACAGTATAGTCTTCCACATCGGGGATCAGCCGTTCCCCCGCCCATTCCGTGCCATAGGTGCGTATTTTTGCAAAGCGCTGTATGGAGGATCTAATCGCGCTACGATCATCCGAACCGGTGCGCCGGAAACGATCTTCCAGAGATTGTTCGATAGAATTGATGCTGTCCATCCGCCGCGCCAAGCCTTTGGAAAAGGTGGCTTCGACCTGCACGCCAGAGCTCTCTGGCACTTTATCTTGCGCCACAGCGGTTATGGCAAACACCATGGCGCCAGCCCCAAAAGACAGAGCCAGCGTCAAACGCCTCAATGAAAACTCCGGCATATGCATCTCCTATGCCCATGATTTTGACAGACAAGCATGCCAGAGCCAAGCTGAACCAAGTCTGAATATATAACCGTCATGGCCTGAGTGCCGGGTTTTTACCGTACTCCAAAGAGTATTTTCTTATGCAAAGCCACTTGTCTGCGCCCTGTGCACCAGTTTCTGGAATAAGCCTGCCCCGCTTCGCTTTGATAGTGGCCTTTCTGGCCGTGGTATCCCTTTCGGCTTGCACCAAAATTGAACAGGGCCTTGCCGTGCTGAGCCATGATGTATCCACCCGCATCGCACCGATACCGGCAGGTGTTTATCATAGCGATCCCGACCATGTTTTTGTGCATTTTTCCCTGTGGCATCTGGATTATAGCCAATTCACCGGACGTTTCGACGATGTTGCCATCGCGCTGCATTTCGACCCTTCCGCCCCCACTCAAAGCCAGTTGGATGTGGACATCCCTGTCGCGTCTCTCAATAGCGGCAGCGCAGCTATCGACGGCATGCTGAAGACCGAATTCTTCGATTTAAAGGCCCATCCATCCATTCGCTTTACTGCAAACACCACCACCCTTCTTGATGCCCAAACCGGCCAAATCGAAGGGATGCTGGAAATGAATGGCCGAACGCACCCCCTCCTTTTAGAGGTGGTGTTCAACGGCTATGCCAAAAATCCATTGACCGGCGTGCCAACCATGGGATTTTCCGCGCATGGAGAGCTTGATCGTTCAGATTGGGGCCTGGGGAAATGGGTGCCAGCGGTGGGGAAAACCGTCCGCTTGCAAATCGAAGCGGAACTGGTTCTTGACCCATAAGAAAGGGCCGGAAAATCCAGCCCTTTCTCTTGATGCTTATCCTTAAAACGCTTGACGCTTATTCATCGCCGCCAAGCGGGATCGGGATGAAGTAGAAATCGCCATTACGATAAAGCCGCAACAAAGCCGCGGACCGGCCTTCAGCGCGAATATCGGCAATCGCCGCACTCACATCGCCGGATGTTTCCACCGGCTTGCGGTTTACTTCGACGATCACATCACCGCGCGCCACCCGTTGACGCAGATCCGGAGCCACTTGCAACACAAGGGCGCCATTGACATCATCCGGAACATTGAACTGCTGGCGCAGCACGCCATTAAGGTCGGACAGTTCCATCCCCAATTCTTCCGTCACAGACGGTTGGGCCGGGTCTTCACTGTCTTCAGGGCGCGGACGCTCACCTGTGACCACGGACAGGGTTTTGCGATCCCCGCCGCGCAGAATGGTCAATGTGGCCTTTTCTTCAACACCAAGGGAACTGACCACTTTTACCAAAGCGGCGCTGTCTTCTACCTTTTCCCCATTGAATTCGATGATGATATCGCCATCTTCCACACCGGCTTTTTCCGCAGGGCTATCCGGGGTTACGGAATTCACCAAAGCGCCCTTGGCATCATCAAGACCCAAAGCATCGGCGGTCATCCGGTCCACGGGCTGGATCTGGACACCCAGATAACCGCGCCGGGCATAGCCAAATTCTTCAATCTGCGCGATCACCTTGCGAGCCTGGTCCGACGGGATGGCAAAAGCGATCCCCACATTGCCGCCGGTGGGGCTGAAAATCGCCGTGTTAATGCCGATCACATTACCGTCCAGATCAAAGAGCGGGCCGCCGGAATTCCCCCGGTTGATCGAGGCATCCGTCTGGATGAAGTCATCGAACGGACCACCGCTGATCTGGCGATGATGCGCCGATATGATCCCCGCCGTTACCGAGCCACCAAGGCCAAAGGGATTGCCGATGCTCAGCACCCAATCCCCGACACGGGCCTTACTGGAACTGCCCCATTGCACAAACGGGAAATCTTCGTCCGATTGAATACGCAACAAGGCCAGATCGCCTTCTGCATCGCGGCCGATCACTTCGGCTTCATATTCTTCACCGTCAACCGTGCGCACTGTCACTTCATCAGCAGACTCGATCACATGATTATTGGTAACCACCAGCCCTTTGGCATCAATGATAAAACCAGAGCCAAGACTTTGCAGCTTGCGGGTTTGCGGTTCATCGCTGCCATTGGGCTGACCGCGGTTCAAGAACTCTTCGAAAAAGTCTTCAAAGGGCGAGCCCGGAGGAAAAGGCGACCGGCTGGACCGGGCCTCAACCGTTTGCACGCTGGAAATATTCACCACCGCCGGGGACAATTTTTCCACCAGATCAGCGAAACTTTCAGGCATTTGACGCGCGTGCGCCGAGAAAGCCAAAAGCATTGAGATCACAAGGGCAGACATCAGCACGAGGCTGAATGCGAGAAATGTCTGCGTCTTACCGGCCTGAGACGGTCTTTGTGCTTTTGCTGTCGCTGTTATTGGGCGCATGGCCACTCCTTTCGCAGGTCTTCATTTCTTATAACGCGTCGCATCATTTGATTTTCTGCCGCCGCCTGAGCATATCAGAGCATATCAGAGCATATGCACAAACAACGGCAAGGGATCATCCCCGGATCGCCCAGATGGCGACAAAGCCGAGACAGACAGCCACGGCGCCCATCAGGCGTAAACGTTGCACAGGTTCGAGCAACATCATGGCATAAAGACGGCGCATGAAATCCGGTGCAAGGGCATAGCCCAAACCTTCAAAAACAAGCGCCAGTCCCACTGCCACGCCAAAATCGCCCCAATCAAATCCCATGGGCTAAACCTCGGCTCAGTTCTTCTTCTCCGACCCGCGCAGATAGCCCAGATATTCGCTATCCGGTGACAAGATCACCGTGGTGCTGTTGCCCTTCAGAGACTTCCGATAGGCTTCCATGGTGCGATAGAATTCAAAGAAATCCACATCCTTGCCAAAAGCATCGGCAAAAATCTTCACCGCAGACCCATCGCCTTCACCGCGCAGCTTCTGGGCATCACGGCTGGCTTCCGCCAACAAAACCGTGCGTTCACGATCCGCCTGTGCGCGAATACGTGCCGCCAATTCACGGCCTTCGGCGCGGGCTTCTTCCGCTTCCCGTTCCCGCTCGGTACGCATCCGTTCAAAGATGGTTTTCGAATTGGCTTCCGGCAGATCCACCCGACGCAAGCGCATATCCACCACATCGATACCAAAGCGCTTAGCATTGGCATTCACACTGTCGCGGATGGTGGTCATCAACCGGCTGCGCTCACCGGACACGATGGTCCGCAAAGGCTCGGACGCCAACACCTGACGCAAATTCGACGCCATGATGGTCTGGATCCGGCTTTTCGCCCCCAGTTCATTGCGCACCGTTTGATAGGTGAGCAAGGGATCGGTAATGCGGAAACGGGCAAAGGCATCCACTTCCAAACGCTTCTGGTCAGACGCAATCACTTCCTGCGCAGGAATATCCAGATTCAGAATACGGGAATCGAAATAATTTGCCTGCTGCAGGAACGGAATTTTCCAATGCAAACCCGGCTCTTTCACAACACGGCGCGGATCGCCAAACTGCATGACGATAACCTGCTGGGTTTCCCGAACCGTAAACAGACCGGTGCTGGCCACAAGAATGAGCACAGCGGCCAAAACGAGGAGGATAATACTGCGTGCGCTCATTGTCCGCCTCCATTCGAGGATGTGTTGCTGCGCCGCTTGATCTCGGGAAGGGCCATATAAGGAACCACTCCAGTCCCGGACTTGTCGTCCATGATCACTTTTTCCATATCGGCAAAGATATTTTCCATCGTTTCAAGATAAATGCGCTTCTTCGTCACATCCTTGGCCTGCACATATTCTTCATAAACCGACAAGAATCGGGCAGCATCCCCTTGGGCTTGGGCAATCACCTGCTCTTTATAGGCTTCGGCTTCTTGCAAAAGCTGATTGGCCCGTCCACGGGCTTCGGGAATAATCTGATTGGCATAACGATCCGCTTCATTGCGATAACGCTCGCGGTCGGCCTCAGCGGCCTGCACATCGCGGAACGCGTCGATCACCTCTAAGGGCGGATCCACTTTTTCCAGCTTCACTTCGCCAATCAAAATACCTGCGCCATATTCATCCAGCGCCCTTTGGATTTCCCGGCCAGCTTCTTCTTCGATGGCCCCACGGCCTTCGGTCAAAACACGCTGGATCTGGGTCCGCCCGACAATCTCACGCATGACGCTTTCCGCCACCGCTTTCACGGTGTCTTCCTGCGGCGTTTGAATATTGAACAGATAATCGCGGGCATTGCTGATCTGCCAAAACACCGTAAAAGCCACATCGACGATATTTTCATCGCCGGTAAGCATCAGGCTTTCATCCAGCAAGCTGGTGGGACGACTGCGTTGCGCCATGCCTTGGCGAAACCCCACATCCACACGGTTCACAACCGTCACCGCCGGGGTCATCACGGTTTCAATGGGCCAGGGCAAATGCCAATGAAGGCCCGGCAAGGTAGGTTGTTCAGCGGCTTCACCAAAGCGCAAAACAATGCCCTGCTCATCGGTATTAACCCGATACACGCCGGTGGCCGCCCACAATAATAAAGCGATCACGATCAAAAGCACGATGCCGCTTTTTCCACCCGCCCCACCGGGCAAGGCTTTTTGCAAGCGTTCCTGACCTTTGCGCATCAGATCATCAAGATTGGGTTGCGGTCCTTGCGGACCCTTGGGGCCATAAGGACCGCGTGGCCCTTGCGGGCCGCTGGGGCCATTCCCCCACGGGCCTTTACCCCCACCACCGCCGGTATTTTGCCACGGCATAAACGCTCTCTCCCCTTCGTATATCCCACAAAGCACAGATCACAGGATCATCCATAATGCGCTTTTGCATAAAAACTCTGTCTCGCTATATATGGGAGCAAGCCCCGTGTCGCAATGTCACCTTTTATTAAACTGCGACAATTGGGTGGCACTTTTTCCCCTTTTGTCAAACTGCAGGCCATGAATGACCCCAACAAAAGACCAGATTTTAACCGCCCTTGAAACCGTCATCGACCCCGAACAGGGAAAAGATATCGTCAGCCTTGGATATATCAGCGGCTTGGTTATCAAACAGGGGAATATCGGCTTCGCCCTGGATGTGGGAACGGTGGACAAGGCGCAAAAGATGGAGCCGGTGCGTGCGGCTGCCCAAAAGGTGGTCAGCGCCCTTCCCGGCGTTTTATCGGCGACGGTGGCGCTTACAGCCGAACGCCCGCCGCAATCCAGCGGCCCACGCCCCGCCACGCCCCCATCCATGCACGGCGCGGCCAAAGCTGGCCCACCCGCTCTGGAAGGCATCAAACAGGTAAAAGCCATCATCGCTGTGGCCAGCGGCAAGGGAGGCGTTGGAAAATCCACCACCGCCGTCAATCTGGCCATTTCCCTTGCCCGCACGGGATTGAGCGTGGGCCTGATGGATGCGGATATTTACGGCCCCTCCATCCCGCGCCTTGTGGGTTTATCGGGACGGCCGCATGTGTCGGGCAAAACCATCGAACCAATGGAAGCCTTTGGCATCAAAACCATGTCTATCGGCTATCTGGTGGAAGAAGAAAAAGCCATGATCTGGCGTGGCCCCATGGTTGCCTCGGCTGTCACCCAGCTTTTGGGCGATGTGAATTGGGGTGCCTTGGATGTACTGGTGGTGGACATGCCCCCCGGCACCGGCGATGCACAGCTCACCTTGTCGCAACGGGTTCCTTTGAAGGGCGCGGTGATCGTTTCAACGCCACAAGACATTGCGCTGATCGACGCCCGCAAGGGTTTGGCCATGTTTGAAAAGGTGGATGTGCCCGTGTTCGGCATCATCGAAAATATGAGCTATTTCCTATGTCCTTCTTGCGGCGAGCGTTCGGACATTTTCGGCCATGGCGGAGCGCGGGAAACGGCCGCCAATCTCGGGGCGGATTTCCTGGGCGAGGTGCCACTGCATATGCGCATCCGCGAAACATCGGATCAAGGCACCCCCATCAGCGCCAGCGCCCCCGAAAGCCCACAGGCGCAAGCCTATCTGGACATTGCCAAAGCCATCGCCGCGCGATTGCAGCAGGCCGACAAAAAAGGCCCCACCATCCGCATTGATTGAAAACCAGAAAGGGCGTCCATGTTCAAAAATCCATCCGACGACCACATTCATGCGCTTTTGGAGCGCGTGAAAACCATCGCCGTTGTAGGAGCCAGTCTCAAGGATGGCCGCCCCAGCCGAGGTGTCGCCCGTTTTCTGATGGATCAAGGTTATCGGATCATTCCGGTCAATCCCGCCTATGAAGGACAGGATTTTGCCCCCGGCGTGCCTGTGCTGGACAGTCTGGACGCCATTGACCAACCGGTGGATATGGTGGATATTTTTCGCCGGTCAGCCGATGCGGGCAGCGTGGTGGATGAGGCCATCCGTATTGGCGCAAAGGCCGTCTGGCTGCAAGAAGGCGTGTGGGATGAAGCGGCGGCACAGCGCGCCGAAAAGGCTGGCCTTATGGTCGTGATGGATCGCTGTCCGGCAAAGGAAATTCCCCGGCTTGGGGTGAAAGCAAAGGGATAAAACCCGTCCAACCGCAGCAAAAATCAAGAACCGGCGGCCAAAAACCGCCGGCTTTGATCAAAACGATCAATCAAACAGGCTGGACACCGACGTTTCGTGGCTGATGCGGTTCATGGCTTCGGCAATCAGCGGCGCGATGGTGATGCGCCGCACTTTCTTTGAAACGCGCACCGCTTCCGTTGCCAAAATCGAATCAGTAATCACCAATTCCTTCAGCGAAGAGGCACCGATACGGGCCACAGCCCCGCCAGACAGAACCCCGTGGCTCACATAGGCCGATACGGATTTCGCCCCCGCCTGCATCAAGGCATCGGCGGCATTACACAATGTGCCTGCCGAGTCGACGATATCATCCACCAACACACAGACCCGGCCTTCCACATCGCCGATGATGTTCATCACTTCCGATACACCGGCCTGTTCGCGGCGCTTATCCACAATGGCCAAAGGTGCTCCGACCCGCTTGGCATAGGCGCGCGCCCGTACCACACCGCCCACATCGGGCGATACGATCATCAAATCTTCGGGGGGATAATTTTCTTTCAGATCGCGGCCCAGAACCGGCAGCGCATAAAGATTATCGGTGGGGATATCGAAAAAGCCCTGAATCTGTCCGGCGTGAAGATCCATGGTCAGCACCCGGTCGGCCCCTGCGGTGGTGATCAAATTGGCCACCAATTTCGCAGAAATGGGCGTGCGCGGCCCCGGTTTTCGATCTTGTCGGGCATAGCCGAAATAAGGAAGAACGGCGGTGATTCGACGCGCCGAGGCTCGTTTCAGGGCATCGATGCACACCAGTAGTTCCATCAGATGGTCATTGGCGGGGTAGCTGGTGGATTGGGCGACGAACACATCCTCGCCGCGTACATTTTCGTGAATTTCGACGAAAATTTCCTGATCGGAAAAGCGTTTCACGCTGGCTTTCGTCAAAGGGATGTTGAGATAAGTGGCGATGGCTTCAGCTAAGGGCGGGTTGGAATTTCCAGTAAGAATTTTCATTCTGGGCTCCGTCTGAGCGTTTTTGTGCCTGCAATGACAGCGGCCGGAACGTTCCTTCAGGCCAAGCCCCAAGGGGGCTGACCTCTCCGCCGGGTTGGCGTGCTCTTAGCAAGCGGTGCCCCCCCTTGTAAACCACTCCGCTTTGCTAATTGCTCTCAAGTCTGCGCGAGAGTAATCACCGAAAGCTGGCGGCCATAATCTGTTGCACCTTCATGGGTTGAACGACGATAGCTAAAATAGGCATCTCTATCGCAATAGGTGTCTACTCCCAATGGCTCCACCTGCGACACCCCGGCACGTGCCAATTGCCCGGCCACAGCCCCTTCCAGATCGAATTGGAAAGCCCCCGCACGCACGCCTTTGGCAAAGAAATTGGCAAAAAACGGGTCCACCGCCTGAAACGCCTGCCGCACCTCGTCCCCCACCTCATAAGAGGCTTGGGCAATGGCGGGGCCGATGGCTGCGATTATCCGGTCGGAACGGGCACCACGTTTTTCCATTTCCAAAACGGTGGCCGCAACAATGCCCGAAACCGCGCCGCGCCAACCCGCATGGCACGCAGCCACAATGCCCGCCATTGGATCAACCAACAAAACCGGCGCACAATCCGCCGTGACGATCCCCACAACCAAGCCCGGTTGATCGGTTACCAAAGCATCGCAGCGCGGCGGATTGGCCGAATCGAAATCCGCCCCTGCATAATAGGCGGTGGCGCTGTGGATCTGATAAGGCGTGGCCAACGCCCCGCCCCCCACAGCCGCGCAAATCCGGCGACGATTTTCCAAAACCGCCGCCCCGTCATCATCTGAGCCGCGCCCGGCATTCAGGCTTTCATAAGGACCATGGGAAACCCCGCCTCGTCGGCCAAAAAACCCATGCTCCAGCCCGTCACAGGCGGAAAGCAAAGAGGATATGGCGCAAGGGGGGCGACGTTCAGACATCTGGCGACTCGCTGGCGTCTGCTTGTACGGGCTCTGCCCCAGATGTTTCTGCCTCTGCCTCCACCGTTGGCCCATCGCCGGGTTGGATGGCCATGGCCTTGAACAAGATTCCCATCATGTCCGGTGCCGTTAAGCGGCGCACGGCGGCCTTGATATCGCAGGCCTGCTTTTCCGTTGCACGCCGGCACAGCAAGGCCGCACGGATTTCAATGCCCAGATCCCGCAGGAAATCACCTTGGGTCACCGGCCCTTCCACCTGCGCACCGGCCTGCTGTGCCACTTGGGACAAATGATCGAAATTCACATGGGCGGTCAGATCGCTTTCGCCGGGCTTATGGAACACATCAACACGCTGATGGCGGCGAATGGCTTGCAGTGTTTCCCCTGCCGCGCTCTGGTCATATCCATAATCGATGATCAGTGCTGCCCCGCCATGGCTGTTGATACGCTTGGCGATTTCATCGGTGATGGAAAGCGCAGCCGGACATAATTCCACCAGCGCCCCTTCTTCCACCGTTTGCAACGTTTCGGGGATCAAAGCCGCCTGTGCCGAAGCCGGGCCAAGGCACCAGTCAAAGCCCTTCCCATCGCTGGTTACATGGCGTTCTGCCCAGCCTGATGCTGTGCGGACAAACTGATAAATCGGCAAGGCATCGAAAAATTCATTGGCCACCAAAAGCGTCGGGCCTTCGGGCACATCGGCAAAGCGGTCATGCCACTGGGCCTTTACCTTCTTGCCTTGCGCCTTTCGCAATGCTTCGTTGGATTCCACCAGATGAATATCAAGGGCCTGTGCCAAGCCGGGAACCACAGCCATGGCCCGCACGGCATCGGCCATCAACGTGCCGCGCCCCGGCCCCAATTCCACCAACCGCACCGGATCGGGCCGCCCCATGGCTTCCCAACGATCCGCCAGCCAAAGTCCCAATAATTCGCCAAAAATCTGCGAAATCTCCGGCGCGGTGATAAAATCGCCTTTCGCGCCCAAAGGATCGCGCTTTCGGTAATAGCCATGATCGGGGTGCATCAACGCTTCCGACATATAGCGATGCACGCTGATCGGCCCGGTGGCATTGATCAGGGCGTGCAGATGTTTGGACAGCGGTGTTGTCACCCTTTGCCTCCGCTTTTTGCGGGTTTGCGCTCTCCCACATCTTTCAGCAAACGCGGCATCCGGTCGGTCTGGGCGCTCCACATCAGCCAGCCCCCGAACAGGATCATCGGCAGGCTGAGAAGCTGCCCCATGGATATGATCCCCGCCAACAGCCCCAAATGGGCATCAGGCTCGCGGGCGAATTCCACCACATAGCGCGACAGGCCATAGCCGAAGAAAAACAGCCCCACCAAGAGGCCGGGCTTGCGCCGGACCGTTTGCGACCGAAAAACCAGCCAATTGATGGCAAGAAACAGAACCAGCCCTTCAAGTGCTGATTCGTAAAGCTGGCTTGGGTGGCGCGGCAATTGGCTGGGATCGCTTGGAAACACCATCGCCCAAGGGACATTGGCGGAGCGGCCCCATAATTCCCCATTGATGAAATTGGCCAATCGCCCGAAAAACAGGCCAATAGGGACAGCCGCAGCGATCATATCGGAAAATCGCAAAAGCGGGATCTGCTTTGACCGGGAATAAAGAATAATCGCCAGCGTTACCCCGACCAGGCCACCATGAAAAGACATGCCGCCATCCCACAAACGCAAGATGGCCGCGGGATCTTCCAGATAGGCGGCGGGCTTATAAAACAGCACATAGCCAAGGCGGCCGCCCAAGATCACCCCAAGGGTGGCCCACATCAGAAAATCGTCGATCTGCTGGCGGGTAATGGGAACCCCAAGCTTGGGGGCCACTTTCCGCACCCACCACCAACCGCCCATCAATCCTGTAAGATAAGCCAATGAATACCAACGGATCGGCAGGCCGAAAATGGTCACCAGAACCGGGTCGATCTGCGGATAGGCCAATACGCCCAGAAAGGATATTCCGTGCATCAATTCGTGCCTTTCATTGGCGGGAAACATGCGATTTGTGCCCGCCATCATCATGCACAAACACGCCCTGTCAAGGTGGTTCCCCGCCTTGAATTTTGGCGACTTGCAGATGAAGCGTAAAACAATCTTTGCAATGCACCCGTCCTCGCCCCATATTCAGCCCGTAATTGAGATTGCTGGAAAGACGAAACTCCCATGCAGACAGACAATCGATTCCTCGATGATCTGGCGAAACTGGCCACAGGCGCGGCCGGTGCCCTGACTTCTGTGCGCTCTGAAGCAGAAGGGGCGGCGCGGGCCTGGCTGGATCGCCGCCTTGGTGAACTGGATCTGGTAACCCGCGATGAATTTGATGCGGTAAAGGCCATGGCCGCAAAAGCCCGCGAGGAAAATGAACGCCTGAAAGCCCGGCTCGAGGCCTTGGAAGCAGGCCAGAAGCCCGCGCCAAAGGCACCGGCCAAAGCGGCAAAAAAGGCCTCCCCGGACGCTTCGGCAAAGGCCAAAAAAGCCGCGCCGGATAAAAGCTGACCCCCGCCCCGCATCCTGCCTGACACATATTGTGGGGCAATGCGGGAAGTTATCCACAAGATATTGAGGCTGATCCCCACAGATTTCTTGCGCAGACACGGCTTGAATGGCAGGCTTTCCCTGTTGGTTTAAAACCATGGGAGGCTTGTATCTTGGCGTGTTGCCCAAGACCTTGCGCATAAAACGCCCGGATCTGCGAAGATCCCCGGCGATCATGGCCGGGGAGCAGCCAAAGGAGTGACAGAGCATGACCACGCTCATCGCCGACGACGACACCGCTCCGGTTTCCAACCCCCTCGATCTGGTTGAGGAGCTTGCCAACGCCAATGACTGGGTCTTCGACCGTCAGGAAGATGAACTCACCGCTGCTGTTACCGGCGGATATTGCGAATACCAACTCCGCTTTTTCTGGCGCGAAGAAGAACGCGTTTTGCAAATTGCCAGCGTGTTCGATGGCCGTGTTCCCGAATCCAAGCGGGCAAATGTTTATGAAACGCTGGGCCTGATCAATGAACGGTTGTGGCTTGGGCATTTTGAAATGTGGTGCGATGAAGGCTTGCTGATGTACCGCCACGCCACCATCGCCGATGAAGAAGGCACCGGTCTTTCCGGCAACCATCTGGCGATCATGGTGGAAACCGCATTGAGCGAATGTGAACGCTTTTATCCGGTGTTCCAATTCGTGGTCTGGGCGGGAAAAACCCCGAAAGACGCATTGGATGCCGCCATGCTGGAAACCATGGGCGAGGCTTGAACCAAAGCCCCACTCAACCTAGTCAGTTTTTATCGGGTGCGCGGGCACAGCCTGCCGCCCGGTACTCATAAAAACAGGCTCATCTGCTGGCTATCTTGCCGGGGTGCAACAAATCGCATGCAGTCCAAAGGCTCAACACCCATATTGAAGCCCAGCTTTTTCACCGCCAAACGAAAGCGCTTGGAAATCATATCCGCATAAGCCCCCTGCCCGCGCATACGGTGCATGAACCGCGTGTCATAAAGGCGGCCATTGCGCATATTTTTCACCAAGCCCATCACCCGATCCGCCCGCTCCGGGGCTTCTTCCGCCAGCCATTCGGCGAATAAATCCTTGATTTCAAGCGGCAGGCGCAACATCACCCACCCCGCTTCCCGCGCCCCCGCTTCATAGGCTTTTGCCAAAATTCCTTCGATTTCATGGTCGTTCAAGGACGGGATCACCGGAGCCACCATCACCCCTGTTCTTATGCCGGCCTTTGCCAGCTCCGAAATCGCCTGCAAGCGCCGCCCCGGTGTGCTGGCCCGTGGTTCCATACGGCGGGAAAGGCGGTGATCCAATGTGGTGACAGACAGCGCCACCTTCACCAAATTCCGCTGCGCCATAGCGGATAAAATATCCAGATCACGCCCTATCAAAGCGGACTTGGTTATAATGGTCACAGGATGGGACGCTTCATCAAGCACCTCAAGAAGACGGCGCATAATCTGCCGATCCTTCTCGACCGGTTGATAAGGGTCCGTATTGGTACCGATGGCAATGGGCCGACAACGATACCGCGGGCGCGCCAGTTCCTTACGCAACAAATCGGCAGCATTGGGCTTTGCAAACAGCCGCGTTTCAAAATCCAAACCAGGCGATAGCCCCATATTGGCATGGCTGGGCCGCGCATAGCAGTAAATGCAGCCATGTTCACAGCCACGATAGGGATTGATCGAGCGATCAAAGGGAATATCGGGCGATATATTGCGGGTGATGATGGTTTTCGCATGTTCGTCCGTGACCGTGGTTCTTAGCGGCGGGATATCGTCCTCATCCGCCTCATGGTGCCCGGTCTGCGCGCCCCCGGCTCCTTCAACCGCCGCCCCATCGTGCCAACCATCATCGAAAGACACCCGCGCATAGGCTTCATGCCGCCCCGAAGCATTGGAGCGCGCCCCTCGCCCACGCCTGTTTTCAGCGCGAACGAAGGCCGTTTCTTCCGTGGGTGATTCTGTGATTTCCGGACGTGTTCTCATGGGCACAGTTTACGCGCCTACAAGAACAAATCAAGAACAAAGTGTCTTGTCTCGCCGCAGAAATCAATCCATCCGGGCGCTGGCTTTATAATCCGCCTCTAATTGCGCCACCAAATCCGCAACGCTTGGCACCTCATGAATCGCACTCACGCCTTGCCCGGCGCTCCAGATGCTTTTCCATGCCTTGCCTTTTTTCTTATCGCCCGTTTCGCGCATGGATAGATCCATATTCACGGCTTTCATAACCGCTCCCGGCGTTGGGTCGATACCTGCCGCCTTCAGGCTGGAGGCAAGGAAATTCCCCAAGATCCCCGACACCTGATCCGTATAGACAATATCGTGCATTTCAGACTGGACGATCATGTCTTTATAGGCCTGATCCGCCACGCTTTCCTTGGTGGCAATAAAGCGTGTGCCCATATAGGCAAAATCAGCACCCAAAACCTGTGCCGCCCGGATAGACCGGCCATCAGACAACGATCCGGCCAATATGATGGCGCCATCGAAACGCTCGCGCAGCTTGGGAATAAAGGCAAAGGGGTTCAGCGTGCCCGCATGGCCACCGGCTCCGGCACAAACGGCGATAATGCCATCCACGCCCGCCTCGATGGCCTTTTCAGCATGGCGCATATTGATCACATCGTGAAACACCAGCCCACCATAGGCATGAACCTGAGCGACAATATCGCCCGGATGCCCCACCGATGTGATAACAAGCGGTACTTTGTGCTTCACCACCAGCGCCGTATCTTCTTCCAGCCTGCTGTTGGAACGATGCACGATCAAATTCACGCCAAAAGGTGCGGCATTGGCCTCAAGCCCCGCCTCCAGATCATCAAGCCACGCATCGAATTGCTCGACCGGACGGGCATTCAGGCTGGGGAACGTCCCGATCACCCCGGCATTACAGCAAGCCGCGACAAGCTTGGGGCCGGAAACCAAAAACATCGGGGCGGCAATAGCGGGAAGCCGCAAGCGGTCTTTCAAAGCAACGGGCATAGCCATATCGGGCAGTCTCCTTGAAGATATTTCCCTCATAGTGCCCTGCCCCGTGCCCTGTGTCACGGTATCACTTCACAGAAAAAGCACGATTAGTGGCCAGCCCGGGAAGCACGCACTTTGACCTAGGATCAGCGCCCCGTCTTCATGGTCGCAGATCCCTCAAATGCACTGCCGCGACATATCCTGTGGATTGATATCTTCCGCCATCTGGAATGTGAATAGATAAGCAACGCCGAACTGCTTGACCGGCTCCCCCTTATAGGTCGGAGGCTCATAACGGATGCGCTGTGCCGCGCTTATGGCTTCTTGATCAAACACATGCGGCGGCTCGGACCGGACAACATCCACATTGCTCGTCCGCCCTGTTTCTTCCACCGTAAATTCGACCATGACACATCCTTCGATGCCCTCATCAACGGCAGCCTTGGGATAGCGGGGGGCAACATATTTCAACGGCGAACCAGCCCATTCCTCGCTCGCCATCAACATCCGTTGCGCCTCTGCATTACCAACCGCCGCCTGCGCCTGGAGCGCACGCGAATAGAAACCAGACGGCAAGCCCTTTGTTTCCATCAATTGTGCGAATATGCGTTGTGCTTGTTTGTCTTTTCCAGCCCGACCAAGCGCCGATGCCCGAAGTTTCTGCACCACCGCCCGCTCGTAAACACGCAGGTCCCCGCGCGACAATATCCGTTCGACACACAAAAGGACAATATCAAATTCCACCGAGTCAGCATTGGACGGCAAAGCTGCCATTGTCTGTTCACACTTAGCCGCCGCTTCATAAACCGCATTGCGCATCGCACTGTGCTTCACCTTACCAAAGCCACCGGCGGAACAAGCCGCAAGAATAAAAGGCGCCAATAAAATAATCATCCTGCTCATAAAAATTTTCCCTGCCAGTCTTCGAATTTGGTCATAAGAGCTATCATTGGAGCCTATATTTTTACACACCCTTTGCAACAAAAGCGTATTTCACGGCCCCTCGTTCGAGGGCTGACAGGCGCGGCGATATCCCAATGTCCTGATGATAACCACCGCCACGCCCACAGCCATGATGCCGATGGCCACGGTGCCTGCCATCTGGATCGGCAAAGCCAGCCAACTCAGAAAATAGCCCAGGCCCGCAATCACAAAAATCCAGCCATTGCCACGCAGGATTTTCTGCATTTTCGCCGAGGCGATCCGTTTGGGGAGGCTATTGGCGTAATAAAGGAAAACCGCCCCGATGATGATCCCGGATATCCGCTTTGAAATATTGGCTGTCCCGTCAAAAACACCTAAAAGGCCGCCCAAAGTCGCCGCCAAAGACGCGGCAAGGATGATGCCACCAAAAATAATGCCTTTATAAAGACTGGCCAAAGCCGCCGACCGGCGTGTTGCATCCACGCATTTCAAATGGACGAGCGACAAAGCCCCGCCCCCGGCTATGGGCAGAAAGAGAGCGGCAACTGCCATGGGCAGGATGCGGGAAGGATCAAGCATCCCTTGCCAAATGGCCAGCCCTGCCACCGCAAGAACGATAATCGATGCGGCTGTTTTCAGATATGTGTGTGCTGTCATGACACGGGGTCCTCTTTTTTGTTTTCGCTGCTCTTTTTTATCGCTGGCGGCGGGGCCGTTTCGCCCAGCCCGAACACACGGGCAAAGCCCAAAAGCGCATCTTCCAGAACCGATAGCTTCAAATGATAGAGGATGGTTTTTCCTTGCCTGACCGCTTCCACCAGATCGGCTTCTTTCAACACCGAAAAATGCGCCGACATGGTGGGTTTGGAGACATTGAAATGCGCCGCAAGTGCTCCTGCCGATTGCGGACCTTCCCGCAAAAGTTCCAGAACGCGGCGGCGCGTCGGGTCGGATAAGGCTTTAAAAACTGTGCTCATGAATAGACAATTAGTTAATTGTCTAATTGTTGTCAAGAAAAATGCCGACCAAGGCCCATGGCCTGCCTTTATGCAAGGCGGTGTCTCTTGTTGAAAACGAAAGCCTATATGGCCCCCGGACCATGTCCGAGGAGCCGATATCTATTTGAAGAACAAGGATAAAAGCAGCGGGGCTAAGCCCCAACCCCACTCAGGGCCATTTGGCTTCAGGTGGCAAAGACATCAAGATCGCGTCGATATTGCCGCCGGTTTGCAGGCCGAATTTGGTGCCCCGATCATAGACCAGATTGAATTCCGCATAGCGTCCGCGTTTCACCAAAAGCGCTTCGCGTTCCGCATCGGTCCATTCTTTATCCATATGGTTGCGCACCAGTGCGGGATACACATCATTGAAGGCCCGTCCCACATCGCGGGTAAAGGAAAAATCTTCCTCCCAATCGCCGCTATTGAGCTGATCGTAAAAAATACCGCCAACCCCGCGCATTTCATTGCGATGCGGCAAGAAAAAATATGTGTCGCACCATTCTTTAAAGCGCGGATAATAGCTGTCGTCATGGGCATCACAGGCGGCTTTCAAAGCGCTGTGAAATGTTTTGGTATCTGCCTCATCGGGGAATGTGGGAGTAAGGTCGGCGCCGCCCCCGAACCATGATTTGCTGGTGACAATCATGCGGGTGTTCATATGCACCGCAGGCACCAAAGGCGATTGCATATGCGCCACCAGAGAAATGCCCGAAGCCCAAAAGCGTGGGTCTTCTTCCGCACCGGGGATCTGCTTGTTGAAAGGTTCTGCGAATTGTCCATAGACGGTGGAGATATTCACCCCGACCTTTTCAAACACCCGCCCCCGCATGATCGACATTTCACCGCCGCCGGTATCCCCCGTTTCATGGGCTGCCGCATCACGCTTCCAGCGTTTGCGCTCGAACCGTCCGGCAGGGCGATCGGATAACGGCCCGCGATAATCGGATTCCAGCTTTTCAAAAGCCCCGCATATCTGATCACGCAAACTTTCAAACCATGTGGCCGCGCGGGCTTTTCTGTCTTCCATTACCGCCCCTTGGTCTTCATTATTGGTCATAATCGTCGCCATCATCGACACCCCTTCACTCAGCCTGCTCGATCACAGGGAAGCTCCGGTCTGGCGCAAGGATTCGCCCAACACCATCGCCGCAGCCATTGCAATATTCAGTGATCGCATGCCCAAATGCATGGGGATGGTCACCCGTTCATCGGCCGCATCATGAACCCTTTGCGGCACGCCCTGACTTTCCTGCCCCAAAATCAGGACATCATCTTTGAGATAGGTCAAATCCGTATAAGGCCGAGCGGCTTTTGTCGTCAACAAAACGGCCCGCCGCCCGGCCTCCTTGCGCCACGCTTCAAAAGCACACCAATCCAGATGACGAAAAATGCGCACATGGTCGATATAATCCATGCCCGCCCGCCGCAGCGCCTTTTCTGAAAAGGGAAAGCCCGCAGGCTCGATCACATGAACCGCCGCGCCAAGACAGGCACCCATGCGCAAAATAGTTCCGGTATTTTGAGGAATATCCGGTTGAAAAAGAGCAAGATCCACCATCGGCCAGACATTTCATGAAGCTGCATATATAGCCACGCCAAGGCCAGCGTGCCACACCAGCCCCTTTCCTACGTCATTCAAAAGAAATTGCAACGGCAAGCCAGCGGGAAAAGCCGATCAGGCATGCCCTGAAAGCGATGACAACATGGATATATCGACGCCCATCATGGCCATGGCGCGCGGCCACATATCATCGGGAGCGGTGCAAAAAACCAGTTCTTCATCCGCAGGACATGTCAGCCATCCATTGGACTGGATCTCTTGTTCCAACTGGCCCGGCGACCAGCCGCATAGCCCAACGCCAGAATATGTTGGCGCGGCCCCGTCCCTTCGGCCATAGCCTTCAAAATATCCACGGTCGCCGTCAGGGCGATGGTTTCGCTGACAACAAGGGTGCTGTCCTGAATGAAATCATTGGTGTGCAGCACAAAGCCCCGCCCCGTTTCCACCGGCCCCCCTGCGAAAATGGGCACATCCTGAACGGTGCCTTCGGTTTCAATATCAAGCTGATCCAGCAATTCGGAAAATGTCAGGGCCGTAAGATATTCATTAAGTACCAGCCCCATGGCCCCTTCTTCGGAATGGGAGCACAAATATATAACGGATCGATCGAACCGTGCGTCCGACATGCCCGGCATAGCAAGCAGCAATTGCCCTTCCAGATATCCGCTTTGTCTCGACACCGCTAAAGATCCTTTGTCATATGAAGTGATAGATGGCCGAACGGGCTGGCATGATCGTCGGGCAATCCATGATCTGTTTACCGCCTAGTTTGGGCGCTTTTGGCTTGGTGGGCAAGGGCAACCCGCTGTTTTCTCGTGCAACAAAACAGATCAGAAGGAAAATGCGGAAAAACAGTCGGTGGAAGACCGCACCGACTTTGTTATGATAAAATATGGCGACGCTCTTAATCTGGGACGGAAAGGCGCGGCACATGCTGATCAATATACGCAAGAGCTGGCACATCCCCGAGTCCGGGGTAACGCCAAAAGCCCTGTATTACAGCCGACGCCACATCATGAAAACCATGGCAGCGGCCGGAATTGTCGGTATCGGCGCGGCACGCTCAAGCATCACCCCCGCAAAAGCGCAAATAGCGGTGGCCACGCCCTATGCACAGGCCCCCTTGAACAAGGCCCTGTCCACCGAAGAATCCCTGACAGACTATAAGGCCCTCACATCCTATAATAATTTCTACGAATTCGGCACCGACAAGTCCGATCCAAAGCGCTATGCCAGCGCCATGAAAACAGAACCCTGGTCGGTAAAAGTCTCTGGTGCGGTGGAAAAGGCCGGCACCTACAGCTTTGACGATTTGATTACCCCAAGCGATCTGGAAAGCCGTATCTACAGACTGCGCTGTGTGGAAGGATGGTCCATGGTGGTGCCCTGGATCGGTATTCCCCTGCACAAGATCATCCGCCGCCTGCAGCCCACATCAAAGGCACGCTATGTGCAGTTTGAAACCTTGGCCGACCGTAAAATGATGCGCGGTCTGCGTTTTCCGGTTCTGGATTGGCCCTATAAAGAAGGGCTGCGGATGGACGAAGCCTTGCACCCGCTGACCTTGCTGGCAACAGGACTGTATGATGCCCCGCTTCCCAATCAGAACGGCGCCCCCTTGCGCCTTGTGATACCGTGGAAATATGGGTTCAAGTCCATCAAATCCATTGTCGCCATCCGCTTTACGGAAAAGCAGCCCATAACCTCGTGGAACCAATCCGCGCCTTCGGAATATGGCTTTTATGCCAATGTGAACCCCAAGGTGCGCCACCCCCGCTGGAGCCAAGCCACAGAACGCCGCATCGGCGACTTTCGCCGCCGCGATAGCTTGATGTTCAACGGATATGCCGAAGAGGTGGCCGGGCTTTATTCCGGCATGGATCTGCGCACATATTTTTGAGCCCTTTTTCCAAGGCCCTTTCGTTCATGACCACGGCACAGATCCGCATCTTTGGAAAGCCGATCCTCTTTTTCATGTTAAGCCTTCCCGCCCTGTGGCTGGCTGTGCAATGGGCGCTTTATTTTTCTGGCGAACCCAATGGCTTGGGCATCAACCCGCAAGAAGTCTCCAACCGCTTCAGCGGGCGCTGGACCTTGCGCATGCTGATTCTCGCTTTGGCGGTCAGCCCGTTTGCGGCCCTCATCAACAAGCCGTGGCCTTTGATGTTTCGACGTATGGTGGGGCTCTTCGCCTTTTTTTATGTAACCGTGCATCTAGGCAGCTATTTAGGGCTTGATCTTGCACTGGATTTTTCGGCCCTGTGGCGCGACATTGTGGAACGGGTGTATATCCTGTTTGGTGTGGGCGCGTTTTTGTGCCTTCTTCCCCTTGCCGTTACCTCTACAAAAGGCTGGATCAAACGCTTGGGGGCCACAGGCTGGAAGGCATTGCACCGCCTGGTTTATGTGGCGGGACTCCTAGCCGCCTTGCACTTCCTTTTTCTGGTAAAAGGAAACCAACTTGAACCCAAGATCTATGCTGCCATTATAGCGGCACTTTTGCTGTGGCGACTTTATAGACGCCTAAGCCAAAAACGCTGAACGGCAAGAACCGCTCTTCTTGACCGCCCTTGTTAAAATCTGCACTTTGACTCTTAGTCCACCTCCCAAAAAGGCCGCAAGTCCAAGCCATGATGTCTCAAATCCCCAATCTTTTAACCCTGTCGCGCATCGTTGCCATCCCTATACTCGTGGCCGCTTTTTATCTGGACCAGCCATTGGGAAGTTGGGTTGCCTTTATCGTCTTCACGCTTGCGGGCATCACCGATTATTTCGATGGCATGCTGGCGCGCAAACTGAATGTGGTCAGCCCCATTGGCCGTTTCCTTGACCCCATCGCCGATAAGCTAATGATCGGCGCCGCAATCGTAATGCTGGTGGCCATCCAATGGGTGGACGGCATACATGTGATTGCCGCCGTGATTATTTTGCTGCGGGAAATTCTTGTCTCCGGCCTGCGTGAATATCTGGCCGAACTCAGCGTCTCCATGCCGGTTACCAAATTGGCGAAATGGAAAACCACCGTTCAAATGGTGGCATTGGGATCTTTAACCTGGACAAGCGGAGGCGCGGAAATTGGCCTGCCCGCACAAGAAGTGGGCTTGGTGGGTCTGTGGATCGCCGCCATTCTGACCATGATAACAGGTTATGATTATTTGCGTGCCGGCCTTGCCCATATCCGCAAAGACAATGCGGGCGCGGATGGAGCATGAGCAATGATCACATGCCTTTATTTTGCCTGGGTGCGTGAGCGTATCGGCTGCGATGAAGAAACGCTCAGCCTCCCTTCAGATGTTGGAAATTTGCATCAGTTTCTGGATTGGTTGAGCCGGAAAAGCGCCGCCCATGCCCATGCCTTGTCAGACCGTACAGTCCTGCGTTTTGCCATCAATCAAGACTATGCCACGATGGATAGCCCCATAAAAAAGGGCGATGAAGTGGCGATTTTCCCACCTGTAACCGGTGGATGAAATGGCCCATATCCGCGTACAAAAAGCCCCGTTCGATGTGGCACAGGAACTGGCTGCCCTTCAAAAAAAGGGCGCAGATATCGGCGCTCTTGTCAGCTTCACCGGGCTGGTGCGGGAATTTGATAATGATCGGCGCATCACCAAGCTGACACTTGAGCATTATCCCGCCATGACCGAGCGCCAGCTTCACGCCATCGCGGCCGAGGCAGAGACACGCTTTTCTTTGGTGCACTGCCAGGTGATACACCGTTTTGGCCCCCTCCATCCCGGCGATCCAATCGTTTTGGTTATCACCGCCGCCCGCCACCGCAAAGCGGCCTTTGAGGGCGCGGAATTTTTGATGGACTGGCTGAAAACCAAAGCGCCTTTCTGGAAAAAAGAAGAAAGCAGCAATGGATCGCAATGGGTCGCCGCGCAAGAAAGTGACGATCTTGCTGCCCAGAAATGGACCGCCCCAACCGTAAAACCGAACGGTCATTAGGCCATGCCTATACCTCCCCCCCATTCACCATCCGGCATGCCCAGCCCCAGCCTGTTTCTGCGCGAGGATGCCCTAAAACGCGGCGTGGAGCTGATCTTGCGTGCCCAAGCGGCATTGGGCGATGCCGCCAACGATCTTTTGGCGCAGCACGAATTGGGAAAGGCCCATCACCGCGCTTGATCATGATTGCCCGCAATCCCGGCCTGTCACTAACCGATTTACAGCATTTGCTAAGGGTGCGGAAACAAAGTCTTGCCCCGATAACGGACCATCTGGTGGCAAAAGGATTGCTGGATCTGCGTCCGGCCAGCCGTGACCGGCGCATGCGCCTTGCCACCCTGACCGAAAAGGGCCGCGATCTGGAACAACTGGTCTTTGCAACGATCCGCGACCGTATGGCCAATGCCTATCGCCATGCGGGTCCGCAAGCGGTTGGTGGATTTTGGGACGTTTTAACCGCTTTGGCCGGCGAAGACCCCAATGATCATGAAGGCTGATGAACAGCCGCTGGCTGGTAATCAGACAAAAACACGCCCAAGTCCTGTCGGTTCATTGGTTTTGCAATCACATAACCTTGCACCCGATCACAGCCTTCTTCAATCAAGGCCGCCAATGTGGCTTCGTCTTCTGCCCCCTCCGCCACCACAAAAAGCCCCAGATCATGGGCCAACTTTACCGTAGAACGAATGATTGCCCGATCTTTCTGACTATCCAGCATACGTGAAACAAAATGCCGGTCGATCTTCACTTCATCGGCAGGAAAGCTGCTGAGATAGGACAGAGAGGAAAAGCCGGTGCCAAAATCATCAATGGAAATCTGCATACCTTTTTTCTGCAAAAGCGTAAGCGCCGTCTTCAATGTCTCAGGATCAGTGGCAAAAGCGGTTTCCGTCAGTTCAGCAATGATTTGTGTCGGCTTTACACCATAACGGGCAAAATATCGGCTGAACTTTGACGGCATATCAGGATCGGACAAATCCTGAACAGAAAAATTGATGCTAACGGTCAGATGCGCCCAAGGCGGTGGCAAGGACGCCACCATTGCGCATATTTCGGCAAGCATTTTATCGGCCACCCGGTCGCTAAGGCCCGCTTGCTCCAATAGAGGGATAAATTTGGCTGGCGGCACCTGACCAAATTCGGGATGTTCCCAGCGGGCCAACTCTTCCAGTCCTATAATACATCCGGATTTCAGGTCAATCTGCGGCTGATAAACGGCCCTTAAACCTTCAATCTCATCACGGCGAAAGGCCCGCACGATTTTCGCATCCATGGGATCTGGCACCATGTCGGCATGGTACATCAACCAGGTTCTGCGGCGCGTCAGACATTGGGCCAAAGCCGTTTCCGCCTGTTGGGCAATCCCGTCCAGATTAACAGAGGCCGCCGGAACAATACTAAGGCCGCACTGAATTGAAGACCCGACATCATGTTCATCAAGGTCCACAGGGTCCAAAAGGGCCTGACGCCCAAGGCGGAGGATCGGTCGATCGGACAGCACGGAAAAAATCCCCCTCCCATAATAGCCATAGGCCTTAAATGATCCGGCAAGCAGCCGATTGGCCAATTTATGCACCAGACGTTCTGCCATCTTGCCACCATGAAGTCGGGACACATCTTCATAGTCAACCAGCTTCAAAAGGGCGAATTCCCAACAGTCTTCAGAATGGTCGCGACCAGCCAACGCACGTTCAGCCTTGATCAGGAATTCAGGCCGTAGCGGGAAGCTGGAAGTAAATTTCGCCCCATCAGGTCCCCAGGTTGGGGCTTGGCGGTCGTCTCCCCAGCGTCGACAATTTTGTCGGTTCCATCAATTTTTCCCCTCCTCTGCGACGCAACAAAATTCGCGGTCTGCCAAAAGAAATTGCGTTGATGTCGCCAGAAAAAAGCCCCGATAGCAAAGGCCAAAGCTGCGCCGATTAAGAACGCCGCGAAAGCCATTTGATCGCTAATACGGTTCCCGCTGCTCCAGGCTGTGGAAGGATCGAGATAGGTGCCCCAGTTCAGATAAATCTCGTTATAGTGCCCTTCGGATAAGGTTTCGGCAAAGGACAAGTTGAACCATTGGGCCAGATCGTCCCGATCCTTCCGCATGGCAAAGGCATAATCCACAGGCCAGAAAGGTGTTCCATAGCTTTTCAAATCAAGCTCATATTTAGCCAGTAAAAACATGCCCACGGCCGATGTCACCATAGCCAAATCAGCATGCCCATCCGACACTGCTTGCAAGGCTTCCAATGTTCCTTCCGTTTCAAAAATCGTAATGGAGAAATCAGACTCAAGCAGCAAATCATGGGCATAAGAGCGCTTTTCAACAGCGACCACATGACCCGCAATGTCGTGAATACCCGTTAAGCCCTGCTGGCCCGGTGCGGCAAAAAGACTATGTGTCAGATAGTAGAAGGGGCGCGAAAATTGAAATCTTTCAGTCCGGTATTTCGATACCAACATGGGGAGAATATCAATATCTCCCCGTTCGAGCCTGCCCACCAATCCAGGCCATGTATCGGTGACATAATGCGCTTCCCGCCCACTATTTTTCACCACGGCCCGACCTAAATCGACAAAGAACCCCTGCGGCTGCCCATTATCATCTTGCCATTCAAAAGGTGCATAATTGCGATCAAAACCAATGATAACGGGTGCCAACGGCTCCTCAGCTTTCCCGAAAACAGGGAAAAGGGTCAGTGCGAAAAATGCACCAACACAAAACAAAAAGAGCGCGCTTTGTCGCACCTGTTTCCCCATCCAGATATTCTACAACCATAAGGAGGGTAATGAGATATTATTAAGTAGTAATTAATATACACAGATTGAAAATACATATAATACGTGCACTCATAACAGAGAGCAGAAATGCTCCCTGCCTCTGGCATCGCATGGTTATTTTATGACATTATTGGCTGAGAGTTGGGCTCTTCCCACTCCCATTAGTTGTGTCTGACGGGGCAGGAGGTACGGATTCTGCAGATGGCGCCGATCCCCCGAAGGGACCACAAAACGGCCGCGAATAGTCCATAAGCCGCTCAGCGCGATCAAGCGACTCATTAAGTGCCGCCATGGTCTTGGAAAGATCGGCACTTTCATCTTGAAGCCAAATGCGTGCCGTGGGCAAAACCACGGTCAGCATGAAGCCATTGACCCGCGCAAAGCCGAAAGGCCCGGAGACACGCACCCCCGCAAGGCGCAAAGCCCGCGCCGACATGGTCATCAAAGCCTGCCCTGCCGTTGCCGCCAGAACAGGATTGGTGGGGGCCGAGCGCGCCAGTTCACGAATGGCAGCGCGCCACGGTGTGGCCGCATCAAAGCGGGCCATCACCAAGGCAAACAGCCTTTCGCGCGTGCTGTCATCCTCTTCAAAATCGGCAATGGCATCCATCATGGCGGCATTCAAATGCCGCGATGCCGCCACCAGAACAGACAGCAACCCATCGAATTCATGATAAAACTCGGCCTCTGTCACGCCGCAGGCTTTGATCACGTCTTTTACAGAGGTGGCGCGAAAGCCTTTTTCGGCAATCAAGGACAAGGTGGATTCGATCACACGATCACGAATCGTGCTCTTCTTCCCGGATGAACTGCGCTTTGCCATATCCTCACCCCATATTTTACAACACTGAAAATGGGCCATCCTTTTCACAATTTGAAAAGGTCTGGCCCTGTCTGTTTTATCCTACCACCATTATACGGCTTTATTTTGCCAAATCCTGCGATCTGCGCGTTGCAGCCCCGATTGCCTTTTCAAGCAAAGGTCCAAACCCTTCTTCTCCGCGCAAAATATCCAAAGCTGCAGCGGTGGTGCCGCCGGGACTCGTGACCTGCTCGCGCAATTCAGACGCGGTCATATGGGGGGATTGTTCCATCAAATGAGCCGCCCCAATGATCGTTTGCCGCGCCAATTGCGATGCCACATCATGGGGCAGGCCATGAACCACCCCTGCCGCTGCCATGGCTTCGGTCAGGGCAAAAATATAAGCCGGGCCGCTACCGGAAACACCGGTCACCGCATCCATCATGCTTTCATCATCCACCCACAAGACATCGCCTGCCGCCGCCATCAAATCCGATGCCAAAGCCTTTTTGGCTTGGCTCACAGCATTGGCCGCCACCGCCACCATCATGCCCTTGCCAATGGCAGCAGGGGTATTGGGCATCACCCGCACGCTGCTTTCAAAGACCGCCGCCAAAGAAGCCAGTTGAATGCCCGCTGCCACGGAAATGACCAACGGATCTTTTTCCGCCAGATGGGCAAGCTGCTCAACCGCCTGCCCCACCATATAAGGCTTGACCGCCAAGATGACCGCTGCCGGGGCAAGATCACGCGGCATTTCATCTATGGACGAAAAATGCCGCGCATCTGGTGCAAAATCAGGCTCTCCCGCCGGATCAATAGCCACAAATGCCTCTGGGGCAAGCCCGCGTTCCAGCCAGCCTCGCGCCATTGCCCCACCCATGCGGCCACAGCCCACAAGGACAAGGGGGTGTTGAGGGTCGAATGTTTTCGATAAATCCATAAAATACCTCCGTTCTTCGCATACCATGTTCCAAAGGGCTTGTGATGGGCAGAGACAAAAAAAAGCGGACCCGAAAGGGCCCGCTAAAGTCGCTATAGGGAGGTATCAAATGCCAACAATAAAGGCACAGATCTTAGAATGGTGACTAGGGGAGGACACACATTCCGAACCAACGGCCCTAAAAAGCGCCGTTGCCAGTCAAGCGCTGCACTGCAGCGTTCGAGAGGAAACTAGGAAATATCCGGCATCGCGTCGAGACAGAGAGTCAGCAATGGAGTTATGCACAAAACGCATAGCTATCCCCATGCGCCCGGTTCACATGATATTACCGGCCTTGCGCACCTGCTCGAAAATAAAATCCCGAAACAGCCCCACCCGTTTCGATCCCCTTAGTTCCTGAGGATAAACGAAATAGGTTTCAAAAGCAGGACCATCGATATCGGGGAGCAGCCGCACCAGACCCTTTCTGTGGCTGACCAGATAATCGGGAATGGCCGCCATACCAATGCCCGCCTCAATGGCTTGCAACACCGCATAGGTGTTGTTCACCTGCAAAACCGGACGGCGCTGTCTCCCATGGGCGCCCAAGGTCAAGGTCCAGTTGATATCCTTGATGGCTTCGGGCGGCGTCGGGCCATAAGTGATGATATCATGGTGATCCAGATCTTCCGGCGTTTTGGGCACACCTTTGCGCTTCAGATAGTCGGTAGACGCATAAATATGATGATTGATCTTCACAAAAGGACGCTGGATCAGGTCTGCCTGATGCGGGGCGTGAAAGCGGATCGCCACATCGGCATCGCGCTTGGCCAGATCCAGATCTTCATCGGCAAGATTAAGCTGCAGATCAATTTCAGGATAGCGCCGCACGAATTCCGTCAAATGCGGGGTTAGCCACACGGCGCCAAAGCTGATCATTGTGGTGACCACCAATGTGCCGCGCGGCGCGCCTTTGGCTTCCAGCAAACTTTGCTCTGCTGTTTCCAGCTTTTGCATCACTTCCCGCGCGGTGCGGAAAAGCTGCTCGCCTTCCTGTGTAAGCACAAGGCCCCGCGCATGGCGATTGAACAGAACAACATTCAGCGATTCTTCCAGCGCCCTCACCTGCCGGCTGGCGGCAGACTGGCTCACATGGAGCTTTTTGGCTGCCGTTGTGAAACTGCCTGCTTCGGCAACGATATGAAAGATTCGCAATCTGTCCCAATCCATCGCCTTGCCCCATCTGATCGCGCCACCCTGCGGAGGCTATCACCCTTTTTATGTACGACCAAAGCCCGGCCCCTTTATGAAAGAGCAGCGCAGGCCTTTTGGATCCGTGTGCAAGCCTCGGTCAAAATCGCCACACTGGTGGCATAGGACACCCGAAAATGCGGCGACAATCCAAAGGCTTCTCCATGCACCGCGGCCACCGATTGATGCTCCAGAAGGAAGGTGGAAAAATCCAGATCGCTTTCGATCACTTTCCCTTCAGGGGTGCGTTTTCCGATCACGCCGGCAATGGACGGATAAACATAGAACGCCCCGTCAGGCATTGGACAGGTAATGCCATCCGCCTCATTGAGCATCCCCACAACCAGATCGCGGCGCTCTTCAAAGGCGCGGGCGCGTTCGGCGATAAAATCCTGCGGGCCGGACAGGGCTTCCAAAGCCGCCGCCTGACTAATGGAACACGGGTTGGAGGTGGTCTGGCTTTGCAGCTTGGCCATGGTGCGCACGATGGTTTTGGGACCACCAGCATATCCGATGCGCCATCCGGTCATGGCATAGGCTTTCGACACACCGTTCATAGTCAGCACCCGATCATAAAGTTCGGGTGCCACCTGCGCCAAAGTGGTAAATTCAAAACCACCATAGGTGATATGCTCATACATATCATCGGACATCACATAAACATGGGGATGGCGCACCAGAACATCGGCCAAAGCGCGGATTTCATCCCGGCTATAAGCGGCTCCCGAAGGATTGGAGGGGCTGTTGAAGATCAGCCATTTGGTTTTTGGCGTGATCGCCGCTTCCAATGCCTGCGGCGTTACCTTCAGGCCGCTTTCCAGCGTGCTGTCGATAAAGCGCGGCACACCGCCAGCAATGATCACCATATCGGGATAAGACACCCAATAAGGCCGCGGGATCAAAACCTCGTCGCCGGGATTGATGGTGGACATCAGGGCATTGATGATCACATGCTTGCCGCCATTGGAAATGATCACCTGATCCGGGGTATAGTCCAACCCGTTTTCACGTTTGAACTTCTCGATCACCGCCGCTTTCAGTTCCGGCGTGCCATCGGCCTTTGTATATTTGGTATCACCGCGTCTTATGGCGGCGATCGCCGCTTCCTTGATATGATCGGGCGTATCGAAATCCGGTTCGCCCGCCCCCAGACCGATCACATCGCGGCCTGCGGCCCGCAGTTCGGCGGCTTTGGCAATAATCGCAAGAGTGGGAGACGGCTTGACGGAACGAAGGGCGCGTGAAAGTAAGTCCATGACTGGCTCGTAATTTCGAGGGGTTAAGCCGGGCCGACCCGGCACGATAAATGACGCAGGCAACCTAATCTGTGTGTCATATGCTGACAAGATCACAATAGCGCTGTGCATCAACATAAGGTAATTATTTATCATCTGACCTTGATGGATTGACTTTTTCGCCCCCAATTGGCACCCCGATAAACAATCATTGCAAAGCGATCTTTGCTCAAGCAGCCCCACGAAGCGCACCCTGCCCCAGCCTTGAGGATTTTATGAACAGCGCCCCCAATCGTCTCGGTTTCTTTGGCCCTGCAGGCACCTTTACCCACCAGGCCGCCCTTTTATGCGCCAATCCCGATGACGACTTGCTGCCCTTCGATCCCATCGACAAGGTTTATGATGCGGTTATGAACGGCCATGTGGACCGCGCTGTTGCCCCCATCGAAAACAGTGCCGAGGGCTATGTGCCGCCTTCGGTTGCACAATTATGGCGCTTGCGCGGGAAAATATTTGCGGTGGATCATGTGTCGATCCCGGTCACCTTTTCGCTTTATCGCAAAATCGGGGATCACACCCAGATGACCCGCCTCGCCGGCCATCCCATGGCCCTGCGGCAGGTATCGCACTGGATCGAGGCGAAGGCCGTCCCGACGCGGGAGGCCAGTTCCAGCGCACGGGGCCTTGAAATTGCAGCGAAAGGAGAACCGGGACTTTATGCACTTGGCCCCCCGGATGTGGGCGAGATGTTTTCTCTGGAAGAAGTTGAAGCACATCTGGAAGGGAAAACCGCCAATCGCACACGGTTTTTGGCTTTGGCAGCCGCCTCCGCGCCCCTCTCCGGCACGCGCTTATGCACCTGTGCCTTGATCCCGTTTCCCAATCCCAAATGCTGATGCGTGCCGGGCTGACACTGCGCAATTTTCAATGCACGCCCATCAAAACCGAAAATAGTTTGGGGGGATATGCCTATTTCTGCGAATGGGATCTTATGGCCCCGATCAACACGGACCGTGCCAGCGCCCTTGATTATGGCAACGATGGCTGGTTCATTGGTGTCTTGGGGACTATCCGGGGATAAGGGCCATGACCATCGCAGTGAAACATGTGGATACATTTGCTGCCTTTGCCATGTCGCTTGTTGCCACTGTTACGCTGATGTTTGTGGCCCCGCTCCTTGAAACGCTCGGCGTTACGGGAAAAATTCTTGCAAGCCTTGTGTCGCTGATTTCGTTTTATGCAGTGTTTGCACTGGTGCGGCGGCTGTTATTGAAGCTGGCCTTGAAGCATATTTTGGGGGACTGGATGTATGTCACCTATCCCCACCGCACCGATGAAGGCGAAGATTGCGATCCGGCCAAAGCCAATATCGATCCGGACAGTCTCGGTTTTGGCTATATGCGTTTTAGCACCGATGAAACGGGCCAGATCCGTTATTGCGTCGATCTGTTCAACAGCTTTCAATCCCTGTGCGATTATGTGTACCGCGACAAAGGCGGCGAAGATGCCATCGGCGATGCCATCAGTTTGGCCGCAGAACTCAACACCAACGGGCAGCGCATCCATCTTTTATATCATGCGCGCTTCATCGAAGCCGCAAAGCGCGACCGATATGGGCGGCTGTTTTTGAATGTCCGCCGCGATGGTTCCATGACCGGCACATGGAGTTCCGACATCGATGGTGCGCAAATCCTGTCTGTTGGACAAATGCGCGCCACACGCCCGGAACGTTTCCCCGGCTTTGCCAAAAATACATTCGGGGTTACAGTAAGTTGAGACAAAGCATACATAGCGGCACATGATATAAAAAGCTGTGCATGACCATCAATGGAAAGGCACCACAGCATGATCGATCATAATCTCACATTATTCACCTTGTTCGGCTTTCGCGTGCGCGCCAATCCCAGTTGGCTTTTATTGGCAGCCCTTATCACCTGGTCTTTGGCTGAAGGATTGTTTCCACAACAATTTCCGGACCTTCCCGCAACTTTGCATTGGTCTTTGGGTGTTGTCGGAATGATCGGATTGTTCTTTTCATTGCTGTTCCATGAATTCTCCCATTCCCTTGTGGCCCGCAGACGGGGCATGAAAATCGGGGGCATCACCCTGTTCTTATTTGGCGGTGTGGCCGAACTGACCGACGAGCCCCCCACGCCGCGCATCGAATTTGAAGTGGCGGCGGCAGGACCGATCGCCAGCGTGTTTCTGGCCCTTATATTTGGCCTTTTGTCTTTGATGGCGGCAGGCTGGGCGCCCCCGATTATTGGGCAGGGCTTTTGGGATATCTTGGAACCATCAATATCGTTTTGGCGGTGTTTAATCTGGTGCCGGGTTATCCTCTGGATGGCGGCAGACTGTTGCGCGCCTGGCTGTGGCACCGGCGCGGTGACCGGCTTTCCGCCACCCGCACCGCCTCCCGCTTTGGCAAGGGCTTTGGTTTGTTTTTGATCCTGCTGGGCATCTGGAGCTTTTTAAGCGTGGGGGCGCTGGGCGGCATGTGGTGGATTCTGATCGGCTTTTTCATCATGAGCGCCGCCAAAGCGTCTTATGACCAATTATTGGCCCGCTCCTTGTTTCACCATGTCCCGTTGGAGGGATTTGTGGTCAAAGCTCCGGTCTGTGTCGAGGCGGACCTGTCCATTGACCATTTCGTCAAAGACTATGCCTACCACCACCATTTCAGCCTTTATCCGGTGATGAAAAACGGCAAACTCGTGGGCTGCGTCCGCACCAGAGATGTGCAAACCATCCACCGCGACGAATGGGCCACATCCCCGCTATCCGACATCATGCTTCCCTTGACGGAAAAGAACAGCACCCCGCTTGAAAGTGATGCGGAACAGGTGTTGCAAGCCATGCAACGCCACAATAGCGGTCAAATGATCGTCCTCGACGGGGATCGGTTGGCCGGAATCATCACCCTGCGCGATCTGCTAGGGGCCCTTGAACTGCGACGCCAAATCGAAGGGGAAGGCTGACAAACACGCGTCTCCGGTTTATCTAGGGGCACTCATCGCCCAATTAAGAGATTGGGGCAGAAAAGAAAAGGCAGCATCCATGGATCTTCATTTGAAAGGCAAGCGCGCGCTGATCACCGGAGCCACGCGCGGCATTGGCCGGGCAACGGCAGAGCTTTTGGCACAGGAAGGCTGCCATATCGCCTTTTGCGCCCGTAGTCAGAAGGCGGTGACTGAAGCCGTTTCGGCCCTTCAAAGCCACGGCGTGCGGGCTTATGGCACGGCTGTCGATATTTCCAATGTCGCGCACTATCGCGCCTGGCTGGCTGAAGCGGTCAATGATTTGGGCGGGCTGGATATTTTCGTCCCCAATGTATCCGCTGGCGGTGCTGGCGGTACCGGAGATGCGCCTTGGGTCGCCAATTTCGAAGCGGATCTGATGCATACGGTGCGCGGCTGTGAGGCTTTGATGCCGCATCTGGTAAAATCCGAAAGCCCCGCCATCGTGATGATGGGCACCATTGCCGCCGTAGAAACCTTTGTCGCACCTAGCTCCTATGGGGCCATCAAGGCGGCGCTGATGACCTATGCCAAGCAGCTTGGGCAAGCGGTCGCCCCGCATGGGGTGCGCATCAACACCGTCTCGCCCGGCCCGGTTTATTTTGAAGGCGGCGATTGGGACCGCGTCAAAACCGAGATGCCTGATTTCTTCAAACAAATGGAAGCCAATTGTGTGCTTGGCCGCATGGCATCGCCCGTTGATGTTGCCCGCGCCGTGGCCTTTCTTGCAAGCCCCATGGCTGCCATGATCACCGGCACCAATCTGATCGTGGATGGCGGCTTTACCAAAAGGGTTCAATTCTAAGATGCAACTGCCCCGCGATACCCTGCTTCGCTTATGGCGCACCATGGTGCGTATCCGCGCCTTTGAAGAGCGCTTGATCCTTGAAAACCGCAAAGGAGGCATTGCCGGGCATTTGCATCTCTATATCGGACAAGAGGCCATCGCCACCGGCGTCTGTGCGCATTTGACCGATGAGGATGCCATCACCTCCACCCATCGCGGCCACGGCCATGCCTTGGCCAAAGGATGCGATGCCAACGGCATGATGGCGGAAATCTTTGGCCGCGCCACGGGCAGTTGTGCAGGCAAAGGCGGCTCCATGCATATCGCCGATCCAAAACGCGGCCATTTGGGAGCCAATGGCATTGTGGGAGCCAATGCGCCCCTCGCCTTGGGGGCGGCCTTAAGCGCCAAAACCCTTGGCACCCACGGGGTATCCGTGGCGTTCATCGGTGATGGCGCATCCAATCAAGGGGCCGTGTTTGAATCCATGAATATGGCCGCCGCCATGGCGCTGCCTGTCCTGTTCGTGATCGAACAGAATGGATATGGGGAATATACCCGCACCGATGCGGTCACCGGCACGGCCGATCTGGCCGCACGCGCCGCCAGCTTCGGGATGCCCGCCCAAAAGATCGATGGCACCGATATATTTGCCGTTTATGATGCCGCACAAAGCGCCATCCATCATGCCCGCACCGGCCTTGGCCCTACCACCTTGGTGGCGACAGCCCCGCGATTCGGCGGCCATTATGAAGGCGACAATCAGGCATATCGCTCGGTATCCGACATGCAGAAAGCCCGCGACCAACAAGATTGTCTGGCCCTTTATCGCAACCGCATTCTGGAAGCGGGCCTGTTGGAAGCGCGTGATCTGGATGCGATCGTTCATGCGGCCCATGCGGATATGGAACACGCCGCCCAACAAGCCCGTGCTGATGCCCCGCCCGCGCCAGCCACCTTGTTGACCGATATTTATGCGAAAGCTTTGTGACATGCGGATCAAGTCTTATAGCGAAGCCCTGCGCGATGCTTTGGATCAGGAAATGGCGCGCGATCCTCGCGTGATCATTATGGGCGAAGATGTGCGCCCCGGCGTGATGGGCGTGACACAAGGGCTTTATGATACATATGGCCCCACCCGTGTGATCGATACGCCGATTTCCGAAACCGCCTTCATCGGGGCCGCCATCGGGGCCGCCATGACCGGCTTGCGCCCGGTGGTGGAATTGATGTTTTGCGATTTCGCTGGCGTTTGCTTCGACCAAATTCTCAATCAGGCGGCAAAATTGCGCTATATGACCGGTGGGCAGATTAGTCTGCCTTTGGTAATCCGCACCACCATGGGCGCAGGCGAACGCGCCGCCGCCCAACATAGCCAATCCCTGCACCATTTGTTCACCGCGATCCCCGGCTTGAAAACCGTGGTGCCTGCCACCGCAGAAGATGCCGCCGGACTGTTGCTCACCGCCATCCGCGACCCCGATCCCGTGATCTTTTTTGAAAACAAAATGCTCTATGACAGCCAAATGTCTGTCTCTGATCCGGCCATCGCACTTCCTTTCGGCAAGGCCCATCTTTTGCGCGAAGGTGATGATCTGACCATTGTGGCGCTCTCACGCATGGTCGGCTTTGCACGCACAGCCTGCGACGCGCTTGCGCAAAAAGGCATATCAGCCGATCTGATCGACCCCCGCACCACCCAGCCTTTGGATGAAGCGGCGATCCTTGGCTCTTTGCAGAAAACCGGGCATTTGCTTGTGGTGGATGAAGGCTCGGCCCGCTGCGGCATGGCTGCCGATATCGCAAGCCTTGCCGCCAGCAAAGGCTTTCATAGTCTCAAGGCTCCGGTGCAGATGCTGACACCGCCACAAACCCCTATCCCCTTTGCACCGGAACTGGAAGATGCATGGCTGCCCTCTTCTCGCGACATCGAAAAAGCAGCCTGTACCCTGCTCCAGAAGGCCTGATGATCTGCTTGTGGCACAAACCTTGGCAAGCGCCTCATTTTAAGGGACACTGTTTACAGCAGGGGGACGGGATAAAATGAAGACAAAGCCCCCCTTTTTGACGTGAATCTTTTGGGAGGTTTGTCATGAATGCGATTGGCGCACAGTCCTCATCCGGTCCGCCACGGCCCGTGATTGTTAAAATCAGCTCTGAAGCCCCGTGGACATGGCTAACCAAGGCATGGACACAGATACGGCAGGCCCCCGGCATCACACTTGCTTATGGATTGGGCTTTGCCCTTATTTCCATGGGTTTGGCGGCCTTGCTTGTGCTGGCGGATCTGGGTGTCTTGATCCTGCCTTTGGTGGGTGGGTTTTTATTGTTGGGGCCGATGCTGGCTGTGGGCCTTTATGAAACCGCGCGGCGATTATCGGCGGGCAAACCTATTACATTCAAGCAAGCTTTGTTTGTAAAAACCGCTGCCCCCTCGCAACTTGCCTTCATCGGCGTTTTATTGCTTCTGGCCTATTTTGCGTGGGTCCGCATCGCCATGCTGCTCTTTGCCTTTTTCTCTGGCATTGGCGGCGAATTTCCACCCCTTGACGTGTTCATTTCCAATCTGTTTTTCACCTTTGATGGCATTGCGCTTTTGGCCAGCGGCACCATCGCAGGCGGGATCATCGCCTTTATCATCTTTGCCATGAGCGCCATTTCCATCCCCCTTTTGCTGGAGCGCGATCTGGATGCGATCACCGCCGTTCTGGCCAGCATCGAAGCCGTACGTGAAAATTTCGCGGCAATGCTGCTATGGGCCTGGTTGATCTTGTTGCTGATTGCCTTTGGCGTGGCCACCGGCTTCATTGGCCTGATCCTTACCTTTCCGCTGGTGGGTCTTGCCACATGGCACGCCTACAAGGATCTGGTGAAAGAACCGGATAGCCCGCAATAACCCACCGCCATAATCAAAAAAGACCGCAATAAGAATAGAGGACCGTATCATGCGCAGACTGGTTAGCCTGATTGCCCTTTTGGCACTCCCTTTAAGCGCCGTTGCTCAGGAAAAAGACACAGATAAAGCATCCGAAAAGTGGGATGTGCAGAACCCGCCCGGCACCCATAAGGACGTGCAAATCGATGTGCAGGAAGGCACATGGATGAGTCTGGATGTCAGCCCCGATGGAAAAACCATCGCTTTCGATCTTTTGGGCGATATCTACACCATGCCCAGTACCGGCGGCGAAGCCACCGCCATTGCTTCGGGTCTGGCGTGGGAAATACAGCCGCGCTTCTCTCCCGATGGCAGCAAGATCGCCTTCATTTCTGATCGCGCCGGCGGTGAAAATGTGTGGATCATGGATATTGATGGCGAAAATCCCCGGCAACTCACCAAAGAAAGCTTCCACCTTTTAAACAATCCATCCTGGAGCCCGGACGGCCAATATATCACCGCCCGCAAGCACTTCACCACACGCCGGTCCTTGGGCACCGGCGAGGTGTGGCTTTATCATGTGACAGGCGGCACGGGCCTCAAGCTGGTGAAGCGTCCCAATGATCAGTTCCAAAAGGAACAGGGCGAGCCGATTTTCTCGCCTGATGGCCGGTATATTTATTTCACCCGCAATGCGTCGCCGGGCAACCGCTTCATCTATGCCCAGGACAGCAACACGGCCATTTTCGAAATCCGCCGCTATGATATGGAAAGCGGCGAGGTGGACACCATCGTTTCTGGCCCCGGCGGGGCTGTGCGGCCCACGCCTTCACCGGATGGGAAATATCTGGCCTTTGTGCGCCGCATCCGGACACGCTCGGCCTTGTTCTTAAAGGATCTGCAATCCGGGGCAGAATATCCGATCCATGATGATCTGGATCAGGATATGCAGGAAACCTGGGCCACCCAAGGCGTTTATCCCAATATGGACTGGATGCCGGACAGCCAGTCCTTGCTGTTTTGGGCCGGTGGCAAGATCAACCGCATCGATGTGGGAAGCCGCACTGTTTCGCAGATTCCCTTCCATGTGGCGGACAGCCGGTCGGTGATCGCCCCGCCACGCTTCAAGGTCGAGGTAGCCCCCGATCAGGTGGCCGCAAAAATGGTCCGGTTTGCCGCCCAATCCCCAGATGGCAAGCAGGTTGTGTATGAAGCCTTTGGCAAGCTGTGGATCAAGAACGGCGATAATCCACCCCAAAGACTGACCCGCGATGAAGGTGCGCAGTTCGAGCTGTTCCCCGCCTTTTCCCGCGATGGCAAAAACATCGCCTTCGTCACATGGGATGATACGGAACTGGGCCGGGTGCGCATGGTGAAGGCATCGGGCGGAAAATCGAAAGTCCTGAATGACCAGCCGGGCCATTATCGCCGTCCGGTATTTTCACCCGATGGGTCCATGCTGGTGGTGGAACGCGGCAAAGGCGGTTATCTGACCGCCGATACATGGTCGATGGAACCGGGGCTTTACCGCCTGTCCATCAAGGGCGGCGAAATGGTGAAAATCACCGATAAAGGCCGCAACGCCCATTTCGGAAAAAGTGGCGACCGTTTGTTCTTCACCACAGACGGCAAAGACCATGAACTGGTCAGCACCACATTGGATGGCCGTGACAAACGCGTCCATGCCAGCGCCAAATATGGAACCGGCTTTGCAGTATCGCCCGATGGCCAATGGCTGGCCTATAGCGAAGGCTACCAGATTTATGCCATGCCCTTCCCGCCTTCGGGGAAATTGACGCTTTCGCCGAAAGCAAAAGCGGTCCCCATGACCCGCGTCACCAAATCCGGTGGGGCGTTCATGACATGGTCGGCCGGCAATCAATTGGGCTGGAGCATCGGGCCAAAGTTCCAATCTGTTGCCATGACCGATGTGTTTGCCGATGATTTTGTACCATCGGACGACGGGATAACTCTCAGCATCACAAAGCCTGCCGATAAGCCGCAAGGCATGGTGGCCTTAACCGGCGCGCGCATCATCACCATGAACGGGGACGATGCGGTGATCGAAAATGGCACGATCCTGATTGAAGAAAACCGCATCAAAGCCATTGGCCCGAACGACGATATAGACATTCCCGCAGATGCCAAACGCGTCGATGTTTCAGGCAAAACCATTCTGCCCGGTTTTGTGGATATCCATGCCCATGGCTCCCAAGGCATGGATGGCATCATCCCGCAGCAGAATTGGGATCAGCTTGCCCATCTGGGCCTGGGTGTGACCACGGTGCACGACCCCTCCAACACAGCCCAACATGTGTTTGCAGCCAGCGAATATCAAAGGGCTGGCCTGATCCTTAGCCCCCGCACCTTTTCAACGGGGGAAATCCTTTATGGCGCCAAAAGCGAATATCTTGTGGACATCAAAAGCGCCGAAGATGCCCGCAATGCGGTGAAGCGCCTGAAAGCGCAAGGGGCGATTTCCGTTAAAAACTATAACCAGCCGCGCCGTGAACAACGCCAGATGGTGGTGGATGCCGCCCGTCAAGAAGGGCTGATGGTGGTCGCTGAAGGCGGCTCGCTTTACCATATGGATCTGTCCATGGTTGCCGATGGCAATACAGGCATTGAGCATAATGTGCCCGGCGAGCGCTTTTATGAAGATGTCTTGCAATTCTGGAGCCAGACAGAAGTGGGCAACACGCCCACATTAGTGGTCACCTATGGTGGCTTATCGGCGGAAACCCTGTTCTACCAGCGCGACGATGTATGGACGCACCCGTTATTGAGTAAATATGTGCCGCCCCATATCTTGGAGCCGCGCAGCATTCGCCGCACCAAAGCGCCCATGCGCGATTATCAAACGTTGTTTGATAGTGTCGCCAATGCCAAACGCCTGATGGATCGCGGTGTCTCCATCCATTCCGGCGCCCATGGTCAACGGGAAGGCATGGGCACCCATTGGGAGATCTGGACCTTCGTGAAGGGCGGCATGACCAATATGGACGCGCTGAAGGCCGCAACCATCAACCCGGCGCGTTATATGGGCATGGATGGGGATATCGGTTCGCTGGAAAGCAACAAGCTGGCGGACCTGATTATTTTGGACAACAACCCCTTAGAGGACATCGAAGCCACCGACGATCTGAATATGATCATGCTCAATGGCCGGCTTTATGATGCCGAAACGCTGGATGAAACCATCACCGGCGACCATGACACAAAGCCGTTTTATTGGCAGAACTAAAAAAGAAGCGGCCATCCCTCGGATCTTGTCCGGGGGATGGCGCATAAAAAGCGGGATCGGTGCCCAGGCCGCGTCCCTTAGCCCTCGATCTTCGAAAAGTCCGCCACCTGATCCACCGCTGTGCGGATTTGCGCCAGCAAAGCCAGGCGATTTCGACGCAGCTCGGGATCGTCGGCATTCACCGTTACATGATCGAAAAACGCATCAATGGGCGCGCGCAAAGACGCCAAAGCCCGCATGGCTGCGGCGAAATCTTCCAATTCCAGCGCTTTGGCGGCTTCCTTGCCGGCAGCACCCAGTTTCTCGAACAATGTCTTTTCATCCAAGCCGTCAAACAATGCCGGGTCTACCGTGCCCCAATCGGCGGTTTTGTCTTTCTTGCCTTCGATTTTAAGGATATTGGCGGCGCGTTTATATCCGGCCAGCAAATTGGCTCCGTCATCGGATTTCAAGAACGCATCCAGCGCCGAAACCCGCGCCAAAAGCCGCACCAGATCATCTTCCCCGCCCAACGAGAACACCGCATCGATCAAATCGTGCCGCATGCCTTTTTCGCGCTGCTGCACTTTCAAACGATCCGCGAAAAATTCAAGCAAGCCGTTCGAGGCATCCAGATAATCACCCAGCTTCAACCGTAGCCCGTTTTCCACGATCAGGCGGATCACACCAAGGGCCGCCCGTCTTAATGCAAACGGGTCTTTGGACCCCGTGGGTTTTTCATCAATGGCGAAGAACCCGGTCAGGGTGTCGAGCTTTTCCGCCAGTGCCACGCAGATGGAAACCGGATCCTGCGGGCAGCGGTCCTCTGGCCCTCTGGGCGCATAATGTTCTTCAATGGCGCAGGCGACATCGGCATGTTCCCCCTGCGCTTCGGCAATTCTGCGGCCCACAAGGCCCTGCAATTCAGGGAATTCCCCCACCATGCCCGTGGTGAGATCGGCTTTCGCAAGAACAGCCGCGCGGCGTACCTGATCGTCCGGGGCTTTCACCGCCTTTTGTGCCAAGCGTACGGCCAAAGCTCGATACGCCCAACCCGTTCGGCCAGCGTGCCCAGCTTTTCATGGAAAATAATGTCGGACAAGGCATCAACACGGTCTTCCAGTGGCCGTTTCAGGTCCTGTTCCCAGAAAAACCGCGCGTCCGACAAACGGGCCGATAAAACCCGTTCATTGCCCGCCACAATCATCGCGCCATCATCGCTGGCTTCGGTATTGGCCACACAAATGAAATTAGGGGCCAGTTTTCCGCTTTTCGGATCGCGCAAGGAAAAGAACTTCTGATGCACCTTCATAGAGGTAATCAGCACCTCGGCAGGTACAGATAAAAAGGCCGCATCAAAGCGCCCCAAATAAGGGACCGGCCATTCGGTCAAGCCTGCATTTTCATCCAGAAGCGCCGCATCTTCCACCAGTTCCAGCCCGTATTGTGAAGCCAGCGCCTGCGCCCGGTCATGAATGACCTTCCTGCGATCCGCCGTATCCAAAAGCACATGGGCGGCTTTCAATTTGCTTTGGTAATCGGCAAAATTTTCAACGGAAATAGTGCCTTGGGACAAGAAGCGATGGCCACGGGTTTCTTTACCGCTTTTGATATTTTCCATGGTCACAGGCACCACCTGCCCGTCCAGCAATGCCAATATGGACAAAAGCGGGCGCACCCAACGTAGCTCGGATGTTCCGGCACGCATGGATTTGGGCCACGGGAAATTGCGAATGATATCGGGCACAATATCGGCCAATACATCCGCCGTCTTCCGGCCTTTCTGTTCGATTTTAGCGAACAAGAATGTGCCTTTTTTCTCGACACGTTCTTCGATCACCGCCCCTTCGGGCAAGGAGCCCTTGAATCCGGCAATGGCCCGTTCCGGCGCATCGACCCGAGGGCCGCGGCGCTCTTCAAGCATATCGGGCTGCGTTTCGGGCAATCCATCCACCACCAGCACCAACCGGCGCGGCGTCACATGGCTGTGCATCGCCACAATCTGCACATTCGCCGCCTTCAAGGCATCGGCCATCAAGCGTTCAAGATCACCGGCAGCCCGCGCCTGCATCCGCGCGGGAATTTCTTCCGAGAACAGTTCCAGCAAAAACTCAGACATGAGCGGCCTCCTCATGCGCGGCCCAGCCTTCGGCGCACATTTTTGCCAATGCGCGCACACGCCCGATATAGGCCTGTCGTTCCGTTACCGAAATGACCCCGCGTGCATCGAGAAGATTGAAGCTGTGGCTGGCCTTGATGCACTGGTCATAAGCAGGCAACACCAAATTCTGCGCAACCAGTGCCGCACATTCCGCTTCTGCATCGCGGAAATGCTGCAACAAAATATCGGTGGACGCATGCTCGAAATTATAAGCAGAAAACTGCTTTTCGTTTTCCAGGAACACCTCGCCATAGCTGACGCCATGCCCGTTGAAATCAAGGTCATAGACATTGTCCACGCCTTGCACATACATGGCCAAACGCTCCAGCCCGTAGGTCAGTTCGCCAGAAACCGGGCGACAATCGATCCCGCCTACCTGCTGGAAATAGGTGTATTGTGTCACTTCCATGCCATCGCACCACACTTCCCAGCCCAGGCCCCATGCCCCCAATGTCGGGCTTTCCCAATCATCTTCCACAAAGCGGATATCATGGCGGTCCATATCAATGCCGATGGCGGCCAAAGACCCCAGATAAAGATCCTGCATATCTGCGGGATTGGGCTTCAAGATCACCTGATACTGATAATAATGCTGTAGTCGGTTGGGGTTTTCCCCATAGCGCCCATCGGTCGGGCGGCGGCACGGCTGCACATAAGCGGCGCGCCAAGCCTTGGGGCCAAGGCTGCGCAAGGTGGTTGCCGGATGAAAGGTGCCTGCCCCCACTTCCAGATCATAAGGCTGCAAAATCACACAGCCATGCTCTGCCCAATAACGGTGCAAGGTCAAGATAAGGCCCTGAAAGCTGCGTTTCGGATCGGTGGGATCTAAGGTCATGAAATGGTTCTCGGATATAGTCTAAAGGCGCGCGGACAGTAGGCAGCGCTGCGCTTTGGGTCAAGTCAACGCGAACATGCCAGTCTATAGGCCGAAGCGGTTCCACATCAAACGCGCTTCGATGGCGGCTAAAAGATCATTGGCATAGCCTCCGGCATCCGCATCCGATGCCTGGCTTCCGCCACCGCCAAAGACCCCGGACAACAAGCCTTTACGCGCCGTGATGGTACGAAATTTCACTTTCTTTCCAAAGCGCTGGCGCAATAATGTGCGCATATCTGCCACCGCATCCACAAGCCCCAATGCCACCGCCTGACGGCCCAGCCAGACATCGCCGCTAAACAGCCCCGGCGCATCCGCTTTCAAGCGACGCCCTCGCCTGTCAATAACGATCTCTTTGAAATAATCATGGATTTGCGCCTGCAGATTTTCGATCCACGTCACATCTTCGGGCTTTTGTGGAGAAAAGGAATCAAGCCGCGCCTTGTTTTCCCCTGCAGTATAAAGCCGCCGGTCAATGCCCACTTTTTCCATCAGGCCGGTAAAGCCGAACCCGGCAGCCACCACGCCGATCGAGCCGATGATGGATGCCTCATTTACGAAAATCTCGTCTCCGGCGAGGGCCAGCATATACCCGCCCGACGCCGCCACATCTTCGGTAAAGGCCAATACGGGCACATCTTTTTCCCGCGCCAGATCACGGATTCGTTGCAGAATCTGGGCCGATTGCACCGGCGATCCGCCCGGCGAATTGATCACCAACGCCACCGCTTTCAATCCGCTTTGGGAAAAGGCCTGGTCAATCTGCGGAGCGGCAGAAGAAAATGTAACGCCGGGCTTGAAGCGGCTGCTCATGCCGATCGGCCCCGTGAAGCGCAAAACGCTGACAACGGGCCGCCCGCGCCCGATCAATCTGCCGAAAAAGCTCACCTTTACACTCCCTATTGGCCAAAACAGTGCCCAAAGGCAGTCATAGCCCGTTCGGGACATGCAAATAAAGGGGCATCGCATATATCCGGCAGGGATTGAGAGCGTCCTAGCGCTGGGGGTGCATCAACCGCGACCAACCGGCCCGGCTCAAATCAATATTCCGGGCATCGCGCAACACTGCTTCTGTCTGCTCTGAAAACGCCCCGCCGGGATCATGCAACACCAGACCCGGCATGTGCATCGCCGTGCCTTTCATGCTTTTCTGGCCTGTACAATCACCCGTTTGGCGGGCAATCCAGCTTTCGGCCATAAGGGGAAAACAGCCATTTCCCCCGCCCGCCCATAAAGCAGCGCAATCAGTTCATCCAGCCGATCCGCCCGATGAATAAAGCTGACGGTGCCTTTATCGCACACCATATCAAGGCAAAAGCGCACCCAATCACCCAAGACCGCATCTTGGTCGATAAAAGCGCGGGCGCGGGTTTTTGTGGGCGGCGCAAAACACGTGCGTTCTTCAAAATACGGGGGATTGGCCATGGCATGGTGGAATTGTCCCCGTCCAAGAACGGCTGGCCGGTCGGTCACATTGGCGTTTAGAAAGGCCACCCGATCTTCAAAGCCATTCAACGCCGCATTGCGCTTTGCCAAATTCACCATATCCGGATCGATGTCTATGCCGGTAAGCGCCACATCGGGGCAGCGTGCCGCCACGCAAAGGGCCGCGCCGCCGCTTCCCGCCCCGGCTTCGATCACCCGCTCCCCGGGCCGGGGGGCCATCACGGACGCCAGCAAAACCGTATCGATACTAACCCGAACGCCGCGATGAGGCTGCAACAGACGCACGCGCCCACCAAGCAAAAGATCTTCCGTCAGCCCTTCGGCATTGACCTTATGGAGCGCCATATATGGTCCGTTTGCCCCCTTTGATCCGGGTTCTCCGCATCATCCATGGTGCCAGGATGCCAGACATCTTATGCCCCATCCTTCGCCAAGTCCTTTTCCAGACCGGCATCCACCAACAAGGCGCGCGCTTTTTTGTAATCCCCGTCCATCACCATCAGCCGACGCGGAATCGCCCCGATACTGCCTTCAATGATGCTGACATTGCGATCGAACAGATCACAATCGATTTTGGCATCCTTCAACAAAGATTGAGCATAAGAGAGAAGAACGGGGTTTGTCGTCGTCAACAAGGTGCGCACAGAACCTCCTGATGGGCAAAAGACAAGCATTAAAAACGAATAGCCCGCCGGTTTCGTTCAAAAAACAAGGGCTTGAACAGCCTCCATTATAGCCAGATTCGCCGCCCCCGGCAAAGCTGTGATCTAAATTGAAATGGAAAGCACTTGTTTTGCACGGCCACCCCCCCCTATTTTGCCTGCACGTGCTATGACTTTCCTGCACATACTGTCATAAGATGCAACCAGCATCACCAAAATATCAGCGGATCAGCCCAAGGAGACACCGTGCTCATATTGCGTCAATCGATAAGCACAGAAAAGGTCATGGTGCCACATCTGTCGATGAGGCGCTCGACAGCTTGCAAGCGCTGGTCACCGAAGATATGGCGCGGGTCAATGAAACCATCCTCGCACGGATGCACAGCCCCGTTGCCCTGATCCCGCAATTGGCCGGACATCTGATCGCTTCGGGCGGCAAACGCCTGCGCCCCATGCTCACCCTCGCAGGCGCACGGCTTATTGGCTATGAAGGCACTCGCCACACCAAACTCGCCGCCTGTGTGGAGTTCATTCATACCGCCACCTTGCTGCATGATGATGTGGTGGATGACAGCGATCTGCGGCGCGGCAAGGATTCGGCCAATGTGCTGTGGGGTAACAAGCCCAGCGTTTTGGTGGGGGACTTTTTGTTCTCCCGCGCGTTTGAACTGATGGTGGAAGATGGCTCCTTGAAGGTCTTGCGCCTGCTTAGCCATGCCTCTTCGGTGATTGCCGAAGGCGAAGTGCTGCAATTGTCCATCTCGAATGATTTGGAAACACCGGAAGAATCCTATCTTCAGGTGATCGAAGCCAAAACCGCAGCGCTGTTTGAAGCGGCAACCCAAATCGCCGCCGTGGTGGGGGAACGCCCGGAAAATGAAGAAGTGGCGCTGGCAAGCTTTGGCCGCAATTTCGGCATCGCCTTTCAGCTTGTGGATGACGCCCTTGATTATTCCGCCCATCAGGCAACCCTTGGCAAATCTGTGGGCGACGATTTCCGAGAAGGAAAGATTACCTTGCCGGTGATTCTGGCATATCGTCGGGGATCGGAAGACGAACGGGACTTTTGGAAACGCACCATCGAGGATATGGATCAAAAAGACGGTGATCTGGGCCATGCCTTGGCCTTGATGGACAAGCACGGGGCCATCACCGACACCATCGAGCGTGCCCGGCATTATGGGGCCATTGCCCGTGATGCTCTGGCCATTTTCCAGGATAGCAAAACCCGGCAATTGTTGAATGATATTGTGCGCTTCTGTGTCGAGCGTGCCTATTAAGCTCCAGTGCTTGAACCGCGGGTTGAAAACAAATAAACGCGAGGGCTTGCATCGGCCTTAAAGCCCCGCTATATAGCCGATCCTGCGTTTCTGTCGGGGAGTAGCTCAGCCTGGTAGAGCACTGTGTTCGGGACGCAGGGGCCGGAGGTTCGAATCCTCTCTCCCCGACCAAACAAGAAAAGGCTCAGCCAAATATGGCTGAGCCTTTTCTTTTGTCCCGGTTTTGCTCCCTCCCAAAGCCAGCAAAAGAAAGCACAGTACGGCACTATATCAGCCCCTTATGCGGTTCTCTGGAAAATACCGCCCGGCCCGGTGAGACAACCAAGACCTAAAAAAAACCGCCCATCCCATGGGCGGTCAAAGTAAGGGGATTGTGGTCAACTCTTAACGGTGGCGGTCTTTGTATTTCCGCTCGAACTCTTCAAGTTCATGCTCGGCCTGTTGTTTGGAACGCCCATATTTTTCCTGAATTTTCCCGGCCAATTTTTGGCGATTGCCTTCAATCTGGTCCAATTCATCGTCGGTGATCTGGCCCCATTTGGCCTGCACATCACCTTTGATCTGTTTCCATTTTCCTTCAAAGATATTCTTTTCCATAACAGCCTCCATTGCTGAGAACGCGGATATCTCGACTAACGTTTTCGTGAAGGATAAGTTCCGGTGGCTGCCAAAAAATAATCGCGCCTTTGCTTTTTTCGCAAAGATGACCCGATGCGTCTCTTTTGGAAATATAAGAAGATCGTCTTGTTTTTAGGGGACAATCGAAGGGCGCGTTCCCTTAGCGGAACATCAAAAGCGGTACCAGGCAGGTGCGGATCAATGCTGTGGTGGTCGAGCCGACGATCAATTGACGCACGCGGGAGTGGCCATAAGCCCCCACCACCAGAAGATCGATGCCATCCTGAGCCACAGTTCTGGAAATCACCGTTTCCGCATCACCCGGTTCAAGACTGGCCGTCACATTCACTTCGGCGGCCTTCAGCTTTTCCTGTGCGGCGTGCAAAGAAGACCGGTGCGCATCCGTATTGGCGCCCACCATCAAAAGATGCACAGACAATCCCTTCAGCAAGGGTTTTTCAATGGCATGGCTGATGGCTTTTTCGGCGCTGGGGCTGCATCATAGGCAATCAGCGCCCGCTTGATGGGCTTGAAAGCGCGCGAGGCCACCAGAACCGGACGGGCGCTGGCGCGAATGACCCGTTCCAGCTTCCCTCCCAGATGAAGATGATCGAAATCGGCAGAATGGCCGCGCTTGCCGATCACAATCAACCGCGTATGCGCCTCCAGATCGTGCAGGGCTTCCACCAAGGTGCCATGGCGCAGGGTTCTTTGAACATCCGCCACACCCTTGTCACGCAAGTACTGAACCGCATGATCGAGAATGGCCCGGCCCTGAATTTGCGCCACTTTTGCCTGTGCCGCATCCAGATCCGCCAGATGGGTGAGCAGGTCTTCACGCTCGTCCACCCGCATGGCACCACTGAAATCCACGCTGCCCGATGCCGGACGCTTTTGATCCAGAACATGGAGCGCCTCGACACCCGCCTCGATCCGCCTTGATGCCCATGCGGCATGATCATAAACGCTGGTGGCATAGCCTGATCCGTCGGTGCAGGCGATGATATGAGGGGTCTGGGTTGTCATAGGATGGATCTCACCGGCTTATGGGCTTCAATGGGCAGAAAGGTCGTCGGCGGCACCGGGCTTATCATGCAGCGCCAAACTATCCACCAGCGTTGTGCTGGCCTCATTCAGTCCGACAACCGACACATCGGTGCCTTCACGGCGGAATTTCAAGACCACCTTATCAAGCGCGGCGACGCCGCTCAAATCCCACATATGGGCACCGGTCAGATCAATGGTCACCCGTTCCAGCACTTCGGTAAAATCGAAAGCGGCCTGAAAGCTGTGGGCAGAAGCGAAAAACACCTGCCCTGTCACCTTATAGTGGCGATGGCGGCCACCGGTATCCAATGTTGAAGTGACATGAAACAGGCGCGACACCTTGCGGGCGAAAAACAGCGCCGACATCAAGACCCCGGCCAAAACACCCTTTGCCAGATCATGGGTCGCCACCACAACCGCAACCGTTGTCAACATCACAAGGCTGGAGCTTTTGGGATGCACCCGCAAATTCCGGAATGACGACCAGGAAAAGGTGCCGATAGAAACCATGATCATCACCGCAACCAAGGCCGCCATGGGAATACGGCGTACCCAATCCCCCAAAAGCAGGATCAAAATCAGCAAGAACACGCCGGCCACAAGCGTAGAAAGACGCCCGCGCCCACCGGATTTCACATTGATCACCGATTGGCCGATCATCGCACAGCCTGCCATGCCGCCAAAAAATCCGGAAACGATATTGGCAATGCCCTGCCCCGCCGCTTCACGGTTTTTATCGCTGCCGGTGTCGGTGAATTCATCCACAATGCTGGCGGTCATCAAGGATTCCAGCAAGCCCACCACCGCCAATGTCAGCGATACGGGAAAAATGATCTGCAGGGTTTCCCAATTAAGCGGAATATCGGGCAGCAAAAAGACCGGCAAGCTATCGGGCAATTCCCCCATATCGCCCACTGTGCGCACATCAAGGCCCATCACCGCCACAAAACCGGTGATGACGATGATACACACCAAGGGCGATGGCACGGCCCGCGTCAGATAAGGAAACAGATAGATAATGCCCAAGCCGGCAGCCAATAAAATATAGGTCATGGGCGGCACGTCGATCAGCTCGGGCAATTGCGCCATGAAAATCAGAATGGCCAGCGCATTCACAAAGCCCGTCATCACCGAACGGGAGACGAATTTCATATAACCGCCCAGCTTCAAGGCACCGAAAACAATCTGGATAACGCCCGTCAGAATCGTTGCCGCCAGCAGATATTGCAGCCCGTGATCCGCCACCAGATCCACCATCACCAAAGCCATGGCCCCGGTGGCGGCAGAGATCATCCCCGGACGCCCGCCGGCAAAGGCGATCACAACGGCGATACAGAAAGAGGCATAAAGCCCCACCTTCGGATCCACACCGGCAATGATGGAAAAGGCAATGGCTTCAGGAATCAGGGCCAAAGCCACCACCAGCCCGGCAAGACTATCTGCGCGAATATTATCGAACCAATCTGCCTTCAGGCGATCCAGCATAAGCGTCTCTTATTCCATCTGATGATCTGTTCATGCGCGCTTTATGAAAAAAGCACCCCGAAAGGGGTGCGTCATATGGGCGGCATGTTAAAGATATTGCACTGCAACATAACCCGTGCAGCCCGCTTCCCTAGGCGCTTGTGGGCAAAAACGCAAGGGCGAATTTCTCATCTACCAAGGACCGCCCCCCAAGACCGCGTCACATGGCCGCTTGGCTGGCCAGCCATTGCGCAAGCCCTGCTTTTTCCGCATCACTCATAAACAGGCCCCGCTTGGTTCTGCGCCATAAGATGTCTTCTGCCGTAACGGCCCATTCCTCTGATCGCAGATAAGCGACTTCCGCCTCATAAAGTCCGGCACCAAAATCGCGGCCCATGTCAGACAAGGCAGATTTATCGCCCAGAAACCGCCAGACAAGAGTGCCATAACTGCGCACATAGCGCTGCGCGACATCCGAAGGCAGCCACGGACAGCGCTCTTCGATCTCGGCACGCAATATGGCCTGTGTTTCAAAATCCCCACCGGGTAGCAAAGCAGTAGCGGTGGAAGACTCTGGCAAATCGGGAAACAGCGCCTCCAGCATATCCACTGCCGTTCTGGATAATTCGCGGTAGGTGGTGATCTTGCCGCCAAACACCGACAATAAGGCCGGCGCCCCATCGTCATGTTCAAAAGCCAGATAATATTCCCGCGTCACCGCCGATGGATTGTCGCTCTCATCATCCAGCAAGGGCCGCACGCCGCTATAGCTCCACACGATATCGGAAACCGCCACTTGCTTTTTAAAATAGCGGTTGACCACCCCGATCAGATAGCTCCGTTCCGTATCGTCGATGGCGGCGTCTTCCGGGCAGCAAAAGATTTCCTGATCGGTGGTTCCAATCAAGGTGAACATCCCTTCATAGGGGATGGCGAAGATCACCCGTCCATCATCATTTTGCAGGATATAGCATTGCGTCCCCTCAAACAGGCGCGGCACCACAATATGGCTGCCCTTCACCAGACGGATATGTTTGGGCGGTGTTTGGTGCAAACTGTCTTCGATAAAACTTTGCACCCAAGGACCGGCGGCATTGACCATAGCCCGTGCCTGAATCTCGGTTTTGGTGTCATGCGCCTGATCATGCAGCACCGCTTGCCACAGATCGCCTTGCCGCACGGCCCGCACACAACGGGTCCGGGTCAGGATGGTGGCCCCGTGTTCACGGGCCGCCATCGCATTCAGCACCACAAGCCGTGCATCATCCACCCAGCAATCAGAATATTCAAAGCCCTTTTTGATCTCTGGCTTCAAGGGGCTATCAGGCCCGAAGCGCAGCCCTTTCGAACCGGGAAGTGTCGCCCGCCGCGCCAGATGGTCATAAAGAAACAAGCCGATACGGATCATCCATGCCGGACGCAAAGACGGCAGATGTGGCAAGCGAAAGCGCATGGGCCAGATGATATGCGGGGCAGCCTTCAAAAGCACTTCGCGCTCGCGCAGGGATTTGGCCACAAGCCCGAAATCATAGTGCTCCAGATAGCGGATGCCGCCATGGATCATCTTGGAACTGGAAGATGATGTGGCACTGGCCAGGTCGTCTTGCTCGCACAACAGCACCGACAGCCCCCGCCGGGCAGCATCGGCAGCGATGCCCGCGCCATTGACACCGCCCCCCACCACAAGAAGGTCAACAGTCTCCATGGATTTGTTCATCCTTCTCCGCCCTTCATTCAGCCGCTTGGAAACAATTCTAGATCCAGATAACGGCTCCGATGGCACATCCCATAAGGAACACCGTTTCCCCCACCACCAACGCAAGATGGCGCGCGCCCAATGCTGTCATGGCCTTGATCGAGGTTTTCACCCCAAGTGCTGCGATAGCGGCCACAAGCAGCCAACGCGATGCTTCTGTCATGGTTTCGGCCAGAACAACGGGCACGAATCCAAGGCTGTTCAAGGCTAAGATCACGCCAAAGGCAATGGCGAACCCCGGGATAGCCATGCGTCCCCTGCGGCCGGTACCTTGATTGCGATAGGCAAAGGCAATGGCCAGAACCACAATCGGCAACAGACTGACACGCAACATCTTCACATAGGTTGCCACATCGCCGGCTTCTTCGGAAACCGCATAGCCCGCCCCCACCACTTGGGCCACATCATGGATGGTCGCCCCCAGCAAAATCCCCATATCGGTATCCGACAGCCCCAATGCTGCAAACAGGATCGGATAAACGATCATCGCCGTGGTCGAGAGCGTGGTCACTGCAATCACTGTAAACAGTGTGTCTTGCTCGCTGTCTTTTGGGGGCAACACGGCGGCAATGGCCAAGGCTGCAGACGCCCCGCAAATCGCCACCGCCCCACCGGTGAGAATACCCAAGCGCAGGCTGCGCCCCATCAGCCGTGAAAACACCAGGCCAAAAAGAATGGTGCCAAGCACCAGAACCGGCACGGTGATCACCGGAGCAATGCCAAGGCTGGTGATCTGCCCCGCCGTTACCCGTGCGCCCAAAAGCGCCACACCGATACGCAACAGCCGTTTGGCCGTAAAATCAATTCCGGCAACGCATTTTCCATCTTCTGCCAGAAAGTGGAAGGCCATGCCCAACAACAAGGCAAACAGCATCACCGGCGCGCCATAATGCTCGGATAAAAAGGTCGCCGCCGCCGCAATGGTGAAACACAGAGCCAAACCGGGCAGAAACAGTTTAAAGCGATCCACGCCCCCGCCCATCGCGCCCGCCGGTTTCATCCATTCACCCCTTCCGGTTGTTTTCTGGGATGGCCATGTCCTCTTGCCCCCAACAGCCCCACAGACTGACGATAAAATCGTTTTTTCTCAAGGCCAAAGCTGCCCCGCATACTCCCGTTATAAATATGGGGTCCCCTCAAAGCAGGTCCACCAGAATAGCGTGATGTCTGTTCGGGGCACAAACGCGCATGGGCTTTTGATTTTTTTTGATGTTTGGCCATAGCTTTGGCCAAGGGCTTCTCTTTACTATACACTGTCGCCCCAGGGAGGCTTCCGTGGAAATTGATGAAGTCATTTCTTTTCTAAAACGACATGCACCATTTGATGCCCAGTCGGCGGATAGAATTGCCTCCCTCGCCCGCAAAATCGAGGTGCGCTATTTCCCGCGCGGAACGGTGATTATTGATGCCGGAAAAGAAAACCGGGCATTGAGTATCGTGCGGTCTGGCGCGGTCGAGCTGCGATTGGGTGGGACGGAACTCAATCACCGGCTGGGTGAAGGCGGCATCTTTGGGTATCCATCGCTGCTGCACCATGAACTCACCCGCAATAAGGTGGTCGCGCTGGAAGATTGCCTGATCTATCAGCTTCCCAAAGAAGATTTCCTGAAATGGCTGAAACATCATGAGGCATTGAAGGTATTTTTTGCCAAGAATGAAGCCGAACGGCTGCACCGGGCGGTGGAAGGTCTGCGCCGGACTGAAAATGGCTATGGCGATGCGGGGATGATTTCGGTGAAGCTTGAAACCCTGCTGCGCCGCAAGGACGTGGTGACCGCAAGCCCGAACGACACCATCCGTGATGCGGCAAAGCGGATGGCGCAAGCGGATGTTTCCACTTTGCCGATAACCCATCAGGGCAAGCTGGTGGGGATAATGACAGACAAGGATCTGCGCCGTCGGGTCTTGGGTCAGGAAATTCCTCTGGACGAGCCGGTGTCCAGCGTGATGACACCCGATCCGATCACGATGACATTGGACGATGACTTGCTGTCTGCGATGCTCGTTATGTCCCAGAAAAATATCCACCATTTTCCTATTGTCGACAGTACAAACCAGATTGTCGGCGTCGTCAGTTCCAGCGATTTGCTCAATCGCTTTGGCATGAATGCCCTGCAGGTGGTGGCAGAGATCAAGGCAGCCCCCGATGCCGCCACGGTCGCCATGGCGGCGCAGCGTGTAGGGGCGGTTTTGGCCAATTTGATCGAATCCGGCGTTGATGCCGATCATATCGCGCGGTTTGTTTCCAATATCGGAGAGACAACCCATCGCCAATTACTCATATTGGCGGAAGAACAATTGGGGCCGCCGCCGGTTCCTTATGCTCTTGTTGTTTTCGGATCGCTTGCCCGCCAAGAACAAGCGGGCGGATCAGATCAGGACAACGGCTTTGTTCTTGATGACCGCTATAACCCCGCCAAGCACGCGCCCTATTTCGAGCAGCTTGCGACCCTCTTGTGCGATGGCCTGAACAGTGCGGGCTATATCTATTGCCCCGGCGATATTATGGCGACCAACGAGAAATGGCGGCAACCGCTGGCCGTCTGGAAAGACCGTTATCGCAACTGGATCGAAAAACCCGATCCCGAAAATGTCCTCAACACCACGATTTTCTTCGATATGCGCTGTGTGGCCGGTGAAGAAGGGCTTGTGGATACCCTCCGTGCCCGGATTTTTGAATGGAGCCGCGCAAACAGGATTTTTCTGTCTTTCATCGCGCGGGCCGCATCGAACACAAAAGTTCCCTTGGGATTCTTCCGCAATTTCCTTTTGCAACATGATGAAAAAGAAGGCCATGTACTTGACCTGAAGCATCAGGCCATCGCACCGGTGGTGGACATTGCCCGCGTTTATGCGCTCGCGCTTGGACTGGCAAATGTGAACAGCAAAGAACGTCTGAAAATGGCGGTCGAGCGGGGAAGTCTGGGTCAGGAAGAAGCCTCCAATCTCATTGATTGCTTTGAATTCATCCACAGCGTCCGCTTCCGGCACCAATCCAATCAGATCAAACGCGGCGAGCCCCTCACAAACAACCTTTCCCCCACGTCACTGTCCCGGTTCGAGCGGGAGCATCTGAAAGATGCATTCCACATAATCCGTAATCATATGGACAGAATCAGTCGCACTTATGCGGGTGGAATCCAGTGAAGCTGGATTGGCAGAACTGGTTTTATAAAAAGCGTTTTGCGCAGCATTGGGAGCGCGCAAAAAAGGCGGCAAAATCCACGCCCATGGAACATTATTATGATGCCCTGTTGCCAGAGGACATGTTGCTTGATGACACGCCACTGGTGGCGCTTGATTTTGAAAGTGACGGGCTGAAAAAAGACGCCCAGTTGCTGGAGGCTGGCTGGGTACGCATCATTGATCGGGCGGTAAAGCTGAAAACGGCGCAACAGCTTCGCATTCAGGCAGGAAGCCGGCTACAGGAAGCCGCTGTCATCATTCACCGCATTACCGACGATGCCGCAGCAGAAGGACAACAGGAAGCAGATGTTCTGGCCTTGCTGCTGGAAACGCTAAAAGGATCTGCGATCGTTGCTCATGGGGCGGCGGTCGAGCATGCATTTTTAAATACCGCCTGTTTGCGCAATTTTGGCGTTCCCTTTGTCGGGCGGTTTATTTGCACCATGCACCTTGAGAAACGGTGGGTCCCGAAACAGCGGACAGCCGATGGTCTGCGTCTGGGCAAATTGCGCGCGCAATATGGCCTCCCTTCATACCGCGCCCATGATGGTCTGACCGATGCCATTGCTTGTGGTGAATTGTTTCTTGCCCAATGCGCGCGCCGCAAAGTTGAAAATCTGTTGCTCAAAGACGTTCTTATGAAGGGCTAAAGCCTTCTTCACGCGCATATTAGACGAAAGTCGCTCTATGAAATTTCTCTATCCTCTTTAGCCTCATAGGAGACTGGCCAGAACCCGGCCATGATGTGAAGCAAGATAGGGGAGGATAGCATGACGGACAATGACACACCCATGCCGGAGCCGAATGGTCATTCGGACTCGGGCAATGAAACCAATGCAAATGAAAAGGCCTATTGGTCGGAAAATATCAGGCTGCTGTGGACACTCATGGCGGTCTGGTTCGTCGTGTCATTCGGTGCTGGAATCTTGTTCCGCAGCTTTCTCGATCAGTTCTCGCTTGGCGGTTACCCTCTGGGCTTCTGGTTTGCCCAACAGGGATCCATCTACGTCTTCGTCCTTCTCATTTTCTACTACACTTGGAAAATGAAGAGGATCGAACGCAAATATGATCTCGATGATTGAGGGACGCTGACATGAGCACACAAACATTAATCTATCTTTTCGTCGGCCTCTCTTTCTCCCTCTATATCGGCATTGCGATATGGACGCGGGCCGGATCAACCAAAGAATTTTATATTGCTGGCGGCGGGGTGCACCCGATCTTTAATGGTATGGCAACGGCGGCTGACTGGATGTCGGCGGCCAGCTTTATCTCGATGGCGGGGATCATCGCCTTCGCCGGTTTTGATGGCTCGGTCTATTTGATGGGCTGGACCGGTGGCTATGTGGTGTTGGCGCTCTTGCTTGCGCCCTATCTGCGCAAATTCGGGCAATTTACGGTGCCCGATTTTATCGGCACACGCTATTATTCAAAAACAGCACGTGTGGTTGCGGTTATCTGCCTGATCTTTATCAGTTTCACCTATATCGCAGGGCAGATGCGCGGCGTCGGGATCGTCTTTTCCCGCTTTCTCGATGTACCGATTACCCTTGGCGTGATTATCGGAATGGGTATTGTCTTCTTTTACGCTGTGCTCGGCGGGATGAAGGGCGTCACCTATACGCAGGTTGCACAATATTGCGTGCTTATCTTTGCCTATATGGTGCCCGCATTTTTCATCAGCTTTCTGATTACCGGCAATCCGATCCCCCAATTGGGGCTGGGATCGACGGTCAATGACGGCTCGGGATTATACGTGCTGCAAAAACTTGATCTGGTGCTCCAGGATATGGGCTTTGGCGCCTATACCGACGGCTCCAAATCAATGATCGACGTGTTCTGTATCACCGCCGCGTTGATGGTCGGCACCGCTGGATTGCCGCATGTGATCGTACGGTTTTTCACTGTGCCCAAGGCATCCGATGCCCGCAAATCGGCAGGTTGGGCCCTGATCTTCATTGCGCTGCTTTATACCACGGCCCCTGCGATTGGCGCATTTGCGCGGATCAATTTCATCGAAACGGTTGATCAGACCGATTATGCAGAAGCGCCGGAATGGTTCAAAAACTGGGAAACCAATGACCTGATTGCCTGGGTCGATAAAAATGACGATGGCAAGATGAAATATCGTTCCGGTGATGCCTTTACCGGCAGCCCCGACTTTACCGGTGAAACCGGCAAAAGCGGAGAACGCTTGATTGCCAACGAGATCAATGCAGCAAGCGAGAATGAGGTCTATGTCGATAAGGACATCATGGTGCTCGCCAATCCGGAAATTGCGAATCTTCCGGTTGGGTGATCGCTTTGGTGGCAGCCGGTGGCCTGGCCGCAGCGCTATCGACAGCAGCAGGTTTGTTGTTGGTGATTTCATCCTCGATCAGCCATGATTTGCTCAAGCAAACCTTCCGTCCGAAAATTACGGAAAAAGGCGAGTTGATGGCAGCGCGTATTGCGGCAACGGCAGCAATCGTCGTGGCGGGGTATCTCGGCATCTATCCTCCGGGCTGGGTGGCTCAGGTGGTGGCCTTTGCCTTTGGTCTGGCGGCTGCATCGCTCTTCCCGGCCATCTTCATGGGGATCTTTTGGAAATCCATGAACAAGGAAGGCGCGATTGCCGGCATGATCAGCGGGCTGGTGTTTAGCTTCTCCTACATCGCCTATTTCAAGCTGATCTCTCCGGAAACCAATATTGCCGCCAATTGGCTGTTTGGTATCTCTCCGGAGGGCATTGGGGTCATTGGGATGATCATCAATTTCGCTGTCGCAATTGGTGTATCGAAAATGACAGCCTCACCGCCACTGGAAGTGCTCAAGATGATCGACTCGATCCGCGTACCACGCGGTGCCGGAGATGCGTCTGTGCACTAGAGCTCTAACATCTCGGGAAAAAGGGCAGCGCTTGGCGTTGCCCTTTTTTTTTGCTTAAAAAGAAGTGGGGAGAATAAAATGATCTTGTGGATCGCGCTAACCACTTCGGTGCTCTATGCTGCCGGCCTCTTCTGGCTCGCGCTAAAGGGAGATAGTGGGCGCTTTCCTTTGGGTCCGCGTGCACAATCGTGCATTTACGGGCTTTCTCTCGGTGTTTATTGCACCAGTTGGACATTCTACAGCGCCGTGGGGACGGCCGTGTCCAATGGTTGGCATTTTCTGCCAATCTATCTGGGGCCGATCTTATTGTTCACCATCGGCTATGGTCTGGTTTCACGCATCTTGCAGTTGGGCAAAGCGCAACACACCACCTCGATCGCCGATTTTCTATCAACCCGATACGGCAAGAGCGGGTCTGTGGCCGCTCTGATTACGATCATCGCCACTATCGGAATTTTGCCCTATGTCGCCCTGCAATTAAAATCCGTCGGTCAGACCTTGTCGGCGCTCTCACCAAATATTGGCGGCGTGATTAATTCCGAAGGTGTGGTGTTGGGCGTGGCCGTCGTCATGGCCATGTTCGCCATATTATTCGGTGCCCGGCAGGTTGATCTGACCCAACATAACAGGGGATTGGTGCTTACCATTGCGGTCGAGGCCATTGTGAAAATGTTCGCCCTGCTCGCCATCACCTTGTTCGCGGTTCTTATGCTCGCGGGAACAGATGTCACACAAATCAATAATACACGCAGCTTTGGCGAGATTTTCAAAGTGGAGCAGTTTGATGCCCGCTTTGTCGTATTGACGTTCATATCTGCCTGTGCGGCCTTATGTTTGCCGCGACAATTTCATATGACAATCGTCGAGGCACAAAAAGATCACCCTGATCGGCTGATGCGCTTTGTCTTTCCAGCCTATCTTGTTGTCATTGCCCTTGTTGTTTTTCCGATAACCATTGGCGGGACAGCGATATTATCGGCGGGCCAGACAAGCCCCGATATGCTGATGCTTGCCCTTCCGCTAAGCACAGGAGCCGATTGGCTGGCCATACTGGTCTTCATTGGCGGATTTTCGGCGGCCACCGGCATGGTGATTGTGACCACCGTGGCGCTTTCCGGCATGATTGCCAATGACCTGATTATCCCGCTCTTCTATCGTCGCAGGATCAATCACGCCATATTAAGCCAGTCGCTGCTATGGATCCGGCGTCTGACCATCATCGGTGTGCTTTTCTTCGCCTATCTTTATTCCCGCACGATCGACAGCACCACAACACTGGCAGGCGTGGGCATCATCTCTTTTGCTGCCGTGTCGCAATTCGCACCAGCACTTATCGGCGGACTGTTTTGGAAAACGGGCAATCGAAAGGGGGTCAATGCGGGGCTTTTATTGGGGTTTGCTGCCTGGTTGTCCCTATTGATCATACCAACCTATCTGGACACAAATCCGGTTTTCCAGATTGCCGATGATATGCTGGTATCGGCTGTGATTATCAGCCTTTTCCTCAATATCGCCGCATATATCATTGTCTCCATAAACACACAGGCAAATATCATCGACAAGGCACAGTCGGCTGCCTTTGTTAGCATGGAATATCGCACGATTGGCGGCGACCGGGCGCTGAAAAAAATGCGCGTGGCGGATTATCGTCTGCTGTTGCGGCAATTTGTAGGGGACGAGCGCAGTCGCGCCGCGATGAAGCAGCTTGGCACGCAGCTTAATGGCCGCACCTACACCGATTTGGATGTTGCAGATGATGCCCTGATCGAAATGGTTGAACGGCAGCTTTCCGGCGTGCTTGGTGCATCGTCGGCGAGAGCGATTATCGGGTCCACCATGGAGGGTGACCCCATACCATTGGAACAAGTTGTTGCAATGTTTGATGAAACGTCGCAGCGTTTGCAATTCAGTGGAGAATTGTTGCAAACGGCGATCGAGAATATCGATCAGGGCGTTGCCGTTGTCGACAATGATATGCGACTGGTGGCTTGGAACAGCCGCTATGTGGAGATGTTTGATCTGCGCGATAATCTGATCGTTGTCGGGCGCCCCATTGCCGATCTGATCGGCCATAATTTACGCCGCAACGGTTTGGACGAAAATCAAATAGAAGCGGAAGTCTCGAAACGGCTCAATCATATGCGGGCTGGCCGGAAACATGGCCAGGAACGCGAGCAGGCAGATGGCCGGATATTGCGCATATTGGGCAACCCGACCGCGACCGGCGGTTATGTGACCAGCTATACCGATATCACCGCAGACCGGCGCTCCGGGCGGGCATTGGAGGCAAAGGTTGCCGAACGTACCCGACAGCTGACCGAAGTGAATAGTGCGCTGGAAAAGGCAACGCGCTCGAAAACCCGTTTTCTGGCAGCCGCCAGCCATGATCTTGTCCAACCACTGAACGCCGCAAGACTCTTCACATCGGCTCTCCATGAAGAAATCGGGAACAAACTGCCCAAGGCGAAAAAGCTGGCGAACGATATTGACCGGTCCATTGAAATGGCGGATCGCCTGTTGCGCGCCTTGCTTGACATATCCAAGCTGGATGGAGGCGGTCTGCAGCCCGAAATTACCACATTCCCATTAGCCCCCATATTCGATGATCTGCGTTCGGAATTTAGCCGTGCCGCCCAGAAAAAGGGGCTCATTCTGAATGTGCAAATAACGGATATCTGGGTTGAAACGGACCGTAATCTGCTTCTTAGCGTTCTCCAGAATCTGGTTTCCAATGCCGTGCGATATACCGAAGCGGGATCGGTTTCACTTGGGGTGGAAAACGAGTCCGGCAAAGCGCATATTCGGATCGACGACACGGGGCCCGGCATCGATCCCAAGCACCATCGCCGTATTTTTGAAGAATTCCAGCAAGTCGGCGCCCAGACCAAAAGGGAAGGCGCGGGATTGGGTTTGTCCATATCCCAGCGGATTGCACGCTTGCTCGAAACCGAGATTACGGTGGTTTCCGCACTTGGGGAAGGGAGCCGTTTCTCACTCTCCCTCAAACAGGGACAACCAAAAATAGACAACAGAGAAGCCCCCAAAACACGCCAATCACGCACGTCCGATCTGGTGGATAAAACCGTGCTCTATATCGATAACGATCAAAGTGCTTTGGATAGCCTTTCCGCGCTCTTGGAAGGCTGGGGCTGCGATATCCGGACAGCCTTATCGCCCGAGCAAGCCTTCAGCGCTTTTCCAACACCACCTGAATTGGTGATTTTCGATTATCAACTGGATGATGGCTGGACCGGCGATCAGCTTTTTGAAAAACTTTGTAAAAACTGGGGCCGGCACCCGGCCGGTATATTGGTAACCGCAGAGGATACAGGCCGGACAAAAGATGCGGCGATCCGGTTATCCGTGGAGCGTTTGCTCAAGCCCGTGCCGCCTGCAGCCCTTCGTGCATTGGTGAGCCAAACATTCAGAAAAGCCTGACCTCAGACCGATTTAACCTCTGGCATATCAACATCCAGCTGTTTTGCGACTAAAACCGCTTGCGTGCGGCTGATGACATCCAATTTGCGGAAAATAGCGGTGATATGGGCTTTGACGGTCGCCTCGCTAATCTCCATTTGATAGGCAATCTGTTTGTTGAGCATCCCTTGGCTGACCAGATTCAATATGCGCCGTTGAGCCGGTGTCAAACTGGCCAGCTTGTCGAACAATGCCGTATCATCTTCACTTTCGGTAACATCTGTATCAAACCATAGATCGCCATCACGAATTTGGGTAAGGGCTTCGCGCATCACATCCAGATTGACCGATTTTGGAATGAAACCCGATGCGCCAAGGCTTTGACATGCGCGCACGACCCGGCCTTCTTCACTGGCAGAAACAACCACAACAGGAAGCGCGGGAAATTCATGGCGCAAATCAAGCAGCGCAGTAAGCCCATCGCTGTCCTTCATATGCAGATCAAGGAGCAAAAGATCGGCAGGGCCGGCTATGGCGGCGATCGTCGCCTCCGCCACAGTCTCGGCCTCCACAATATCAGCTTGCGGCCAGACTTTCTGCACCGCCTGACATAATGCACCCCTGAAGAGCGGATGGTCATCAGCGATGATGATACGGGCCATAGCTACCTGCTCAACCTTCCTTCGATCAGACTATCAACCACACCGGGACCGGTCACCCTTTTCGGCACCCAGTTTTTAAGAGTACCAGCCATTTTGATAACTTCAGCGAGAAGCTCACTATAGATCAGTGTACGTTCACCCGACTCTGAATCGCCGCCCCATCTCTTTCAAGCTCAAAACCAGTCTATCCAAAAGGCCCATGCGCTTTGAATGCGACATTGGTCGTATAGACCATTGGCTAATTTCCCCGCGCCAGATCGCCTGTCACCCTTGCTGGATATAAGCGAAGGGGAGGATGAGGCATGGCCAAGGCAGCAAGACTTCTAATCAAGGGATTTCTACTATCCGCGACGATGCTGAGCACATCACAAGCACTGGCCCAAGATAGCGATGTCGATGCCCGGCTGGACCGGTTGGAAGCTTTGGTGACCAGTTTGATCAATCGCATGGATGCAAAAGAAGGGGCGCCAGCAGCAAGCGATATCGCCGTTGCACAACAGGCCCAACAAGCCATTTCAGAGACACGCGCCCTCGCCGAAAGAACCGCAGCGGTAGAAACCAAAGTGGCCGAACAATCCGCTGATGATAATAGCTTCGCTGTTGGAAAAACGCGTGTGACTTACGGCGGTTATGTCAAAATAGATGCCATCTCACAACGAAGCAGCGGCGGTCAGGTTGAAACGGGGAGCATCGTGCGGGATTTTTTAATTCCCGGTGCCATCCCTGTTGGCGGAACATCGTCTGGGTTCGATACGGATTTCAGTGCGCGCCAAAGCCGTATCATTCTTGAAACCAAAACCAATGTCGGTAGCGGACATAAGCTGGGCTCGAAAATCGAGATGGATTTCATGGTTACCAGCGGCGGTGATGAGCGGGTTTCCAATAGCTATACACCGCGTTTGCGGCAAGCCTATATCACCTTCGACAATTGGTTATTCGGTCAGGCATGGTCCACCTTTCAAGATGTAGGGGCATTGCCCGAAGCGCTCGACTTTATTGGGCCGACACCCGGCACCATTTTCAACCGCCAACCAATGATCCGGTACACTTATGGCGGCCTTCAGATCGCTGTTGAACAGCCCGAAACGACCGTTACCAGCCCCACGGGTGGCCGCGTTGTGGCAGGGGATGACAGCCTGCCGGATGTGGTTTTGCGCTACAATCTTAAAAGCGATATGGGTCATCTGACAGCCGCCGCCATCGGTCGGGTGCTTCGCGTGAAGCCCGATGATTTTGGCCGGATTTCCGATGATGCCATTGGCTATGGCCTTAGCCTGTCGGGCAAGTTGAATCTGGGTGCCCGTGATGACATCCGCTTCATGGCAACAGCCGGTCAGGGATTGGGGCGCTATATCGGCCTCAATATCGTCAATGATGCCGCTTTGCGCGCCGATGGCAGCTTGATCCGATCGCCACCTACTCCGGCTTCCTTGCCTATCGCCATATGTGGACAGACACTGTACGGTCCACACTTTCCGGCAGCTATTTCAAAGCCGATAACCCCGTAACACTCACGACCGGAAGCGTGACGGATGAAAGCTGGAATATCTTTGGAAATATAATCTATTCGCCTGTCCCGCCGCTGGATCTGGGAATAGAATATATGTACGCCAATCGTGAACTGGAAAATGGCGCGGCCGACAATCTGCAAAAGATTCAGGTATCCGCCAAATATAAATTCTGAATATTGATCAGCCTTGGATTAGCGGGGTCCGTCCAAGGGCTGCCCAAGGCCCTTGGCATATTTTTATGCCGCCGCAACAAGAAAACGTCTTGCAAAAGCCGACATATGAGCTTTGCTGGCGTGAAGCAAAGCACATAGATAGGAAAAATTGCCGCGGGACTATGCCGCACAACCCATAATTTATTGATTTTATTGGGTAACTGGCGGAGAGGAAGGGATTCGAACCCTCGATGAGCTTTTGACCCATACTCCCTTAGCAGGGGAGCGCCTTCGACCACTCGGCCACCTCTCCGCCGCTGGGTCTAATCGCCATGACCATTTCTGTCAACGCCCTAAACAAAACTTCTGTGAATTTTGCCAAAACAGCCCATTGAAACGGGCCCTTAATGGTGGGCCAACCACTCCCGCGCGGCCTTTTGGGCGGCGGCAATCTGGGCCGCGCTCATCTCGCGGGCCAATTCAGCGCGGTCATCTGCAGCCCGGCCAACGCCGTTCATCGCCGCCAGATTGAACCATTTATGCGCCGCCACATAATCCGGCGCCCCGCTGGCTCCGGTGGCATAAGAAAGGCCCAAGGCATAAAGCGCCTGCGCATCCCCGGTTTTCGCCCGCGCCAAATATCTTTTCAGGGCTTTTGAACGATCTTTGTCAAGCTCACCCATTGATCCTCTCCCTATCGGATAGTCCGCGGTGCCGGATGGTCCGCGCGTCCGTGAAACAAGGGTCTCCCCCAATGGCTTGAAAAATGGTTAACACCATCCATACCACACTCTATTTTTGCGGTATAGGACGGGCCGTGCACCGGCATCAAAAAGAGCGACCCACTTTACAAAAAAAGCACTTAACAAGATTCGGCTCAGTCAAAGCCCTTTACCGCCGCGGCATCCAAAGCAACCACCCGTTCGGCAGGCAAAAACACCTCGACACAGGTGCCCTGCCCCAATGTGCTTTTGAGTCGGAACTCGCCCCCATGGGCTTCGGTCAGGGCTTTGCACAGGGGAAGGCCAAGCCCTGTGCCCTCAACCTTCCGCGAGAGATAGCCCTCAACCTGCCCGAACGGTTCCATCACCCGGTTCAAATCGGCCCGGGCAATCCCGACACCGAAATCTTCCACCGCAAAGAAGAAGCGGCCATCCTGCTTACACCCAGACGCACATAAACTTTGGTCGAGCCGCCTGAAAATTTCAGGGCATTGGACACCAGATTAAGCAAAATCTGGCGCAAAAGCTGCCCATCGGCATAGATATCGGGGATATGCCCTTTGGCTTCGATCACAAGAGACACGCCATATCGCTTGGCCGCGTCCTCCATCATCCGCGCCACCACAGCCACCACCTCTTCAGGGTCCACCGTATCTTCCTTGAGGTCCAGCTGCTTTGCCTCCACCTTCGACATATCGAGAATGGCATTGATCACATTCAGCAAATGCTTGCCGCTCTCGTTCACATCATTGATGTAATCGGCATATTGTTTCGGTTCGATACGGCCCAGCGTTTCCGACTGAATGAAATCGGTAAAGCCAATGATAGCATTCAAGGGCGTACGCAATTCATGGCTCATATTGGCCAGAAACATGGATTTTGCCTGATTGGCATTTTCTGCGATGGCCCGTGCGCGCTCCAATTCTTCCGTGCGTTTCTTTGCCCGGTCCAGGCCGACTTTCAGCATGGAAAGCGGCGTTCCAATGCCCAGATAGCGCCCTTCTTTGACAAGAATAAACCCGTCTGTCATGGCAGAAGGATGATGCGTAAGGATAAATTCGCTAAAGTCTTCTATGTCTTCCCGCGCCTCGACGATCAACGGATCAAGGTCCATCAAATGCGAGATAGGCTTGTTTTCAAATAAGGGACGGCCAAAACGGTCCGCCAGTTTCAGGATCAGGGTATGGCGGTTCACCAAGCCTATGGGGATATGATCTTCCACCACGGCAATGGCCAATAAAGCCGGATTGGACGAAAATATTTCATAGACGTCGGCGCACACCACATCCGCTTGCACGGTTGGCGCAGATGTTGCCAATGCCTCAATCCCGTCCATTTTTCTCTGCTCCTTCTTAAGAAAAAAGGACCTCATAAGAAATGACCGCACCCTGACATTATGAGTCCGGCGCGGTCACATCAATATCTCATATGCGATCCATGCAGTGATCACCGGTTAGAGCGCCAATCACTCAGTCAATTTGCGCATCAAAATTTCATTGACCACTGCAGGATTGGCCTGTCCGCGGCTTTCCTTCATCACTTGCCCGACGAAAAAGCCCACGACCTTGGTTTTCCCGGCTTTAAATTGCTCGACCTGAGCCGGATTGGCAGCCAGAATCTTGTCCACCATGGCTTCCAGGGCACCGGTATCCGATACCTGCTTGAGCCCTTTTTCCTCGACGATTTCCGCCGGATTACGGCCACTTTGCAGCATCTCTTCCAAAACCTCTTTCGAGGCCGATCCGGAAATGGTGCCATCAAAAACCAGCGTCAAAAGCTCGGCCCCTTGAGTGGGGGTGATAGGGCAATCGGACAAGGATTTTCCAGCCTTGTTCAACTGGCCATAAAGGTCCGACAACATCCAGTTGGAAGCCTTGGGCGCCAATTTTTCCACCGGGCTATCCACGCCTTTTCTCAGGGCATCCAGCAAGGTTTCAAACCAGTCGGCGCTTTCCTTTTCCCCCACAAGGGTGGCGGCATTATAATCGGGCAGCCCCCAATCCTTGACGAAGCGCGCCTTTTTGGCGTCCGGCAGTTCTGGCAAGCTGGCACGGGCTTCTTCGATATACGCATCGTCGAATTCAAGCGGCAGCAAATCAGGATCAGGAAAATAGCGATAATCATGCGCTTCTTCCTTCGAGCGCATGGACCGCGTTTCCCCCTTATTGGGATCGAACAGACGGGTTTCCTGATCGATGCTGCCGCCAGCTTCCAGAATATCCACCTGACGGCGGGCTTCATATTCGATGGCCTGCATCACAAAGCGCACGGAATTGACATTCTTGATCTCGCAACGCGTGCCAAAAGGCTCACCGGGGCGACGCACCGACACATTCACATCGGCACGCATGGAGCCCTGTTCCATATTGCCATCGCACGAGCCAATATAGCGCAGCATGGTACGCAATTTCCGCACATAAGCCCCGGCCTCTTCCGGCGACCGCATATCCGGTTTCGAGACGATCTCCATCAAAGCCACGCCAGAGCGGTTGAGATCGACCAGCGTATAGCGCGGATGCTGATCATGGATGGATTTCCCCGCATCCTGTTCCAGATGCAGCCGTTCGATACCGATGCTTTTGGTCGCTCCGTCCTCAAGTTCCACCAGCATTTCGCCTTCGCCCACAATGGGGTGCGCGAACTGGCTGATCTGATAGCCTTGCGGCAAATCGGCATAGAAATAGTTTTTACGATCAAAGCGCGAGAATTTGTTGATCTGCGCGTCCAGAGCCAACCCGGTGCGCACGGCCTGACGCACACATTCCCCATTGATCACCGGCAACATACCGGGGAAGGCAGCATCCACAAGGCTGACATTGCTATTGGGTTCCGATCCGAACTGGGTCGATGCCCCGGAGAACAGCTTGGCCTGAGAGGTCACCTGTGCATGAACCTCAAGCCCGACAACGATTTCCCAATCGCCGGTAGCCCCCTGCACGATATAGTTTTTTGCGTCTTTGCTCATTGCGGTCAGCTCCACCATGTCTTGGGCTTGGCCGTAAAGGCAGCGGCATCTTCCATCACGCCAGCCACCTTCAGAACCGTCTCTTCATCAAAGGCTCGCCCAAGGATTTGCAAGCCCAAAGGCAAACCTTCCGCCGACAAAGCCGCCGGGATCGAAATACCCGGCAGCCCTGCAAGGGACGCGGGCACCGTGAACACATCGTTCATATACATGGCCAAAGGATCCTGCTTTGCCCCAAAGCCAAAAGCCGCACTGGGGGCCGTGGGGGTGAGGATCGCATCTACCTTTTCATAAGCGCGACGGAAATCATCGGCGATCAGCGTGCGGATTTTCTGCGCCTTCAGATAATAGGCATCATAATATCCCGCCGACAGCACATAGGTGCCGATCAGGATACGGCGTTTCACCTCGTCACCAAAACCTTCGGCACGGGTTTCTCCATACATCTCGGTCAGGCCATCGCCGGACTTGAGCGGCGCCCGATGGCCATAGCGCACACCATCATAGCGGGCCAGATTGGACGACGCTTCCGCCGGGGCCACGATATAATAGGTAGGCAAGGCATATTTGGTGTGCGGCAAGGAAATATCGACGATCTGCGCCCCCCTATCGCGCAACCACGCCATGCCCTGCTGCCACATATCTTCGATTTCGCGGGGCATATCTGCGGAATGATACTCTTTGGGAATACCGATTTTCAGGCCGCGAATATCCCCCGTAAGGGCTGCTTCATAATCGGGCACCGGCACATCGACGCATGTGCTGTCTTTCACATCATGCCCGGCCATAGCCCCCAGCATAATCGCCGCATCGCGCACCGATCGGGTGATCGGCCCCGCTTGATCCAAAGACGATGCAAAGGCCACCATGCCATAGCGCGAACAACGCCCATAGGTAGGCTTCAAACCCACCGTGCCGGTAAAGGCCGCCGGCTGACGAATCGAGCCGCCGGTATCACTGCCGGTGGCACAAGGGGCGATGCGGCCCGCAACAGCGGCCACGGACCCGCCTGAAGATCCACCGGGAACCGTATCCGTTTCCCCAAGCCGCCACGGATTTTTCACCGGACCATAAGCACTGGTTTCATTGGACGATCCCATGGCGAATTCATCCATATTCACCTTGCCCAGCATCACGGCGCCATTGTCCCACAAATTCGCGGTCACAGTGCTTTCATAAGGCGGCGTGAACGGCTCGAGCATATGGCTACCGGCGGTGGTGCGCACATCCTTGGTGCAAAACAGGTCTTTCACCGCCACGGGGATACCGGTCATGGGCTTTGCGTCACCGGCCTTGAGGCGTGCATCGGCCGCATCGGCCATTTCCAACGCCCGCTCAGGGGTTTCGGTGACAAAAACATTCAACGGCTTTGCCGCTTCCATTGCTGCGATGGAAGCCTGCACAAGCTCGCGGGCGGATAGATCGCGGGCCGCCAGCCGGTCGCGGGCCTCTGCGATGCTCAATTCATTGAGATCGGACATATTATTCAATCACTTTTGGAACTGCAAAAAAGCCGAATTCGGCATCGGGCGCATTGGACAGCACATCGTCGCGCTTATTGCCATCGGTCACCTCATCGGCCCGCCAATGCAGACAATGATCCACCACACTGGTCATGGGTTTCACGCCGTCGGTATCCACCGCAGACAATTGTTCAACCCAATCAAGAATATTGTTCAACTCGCCCGCCATTGGGTCCAGTCTGTCTTCATCGATGCGAATGCGCGCAAGTTTGGCGATCCGCTTTACCGTCGCTTTGTCAACCGACATCGTCTTCCCATTTTTTCATGACCGCGTGGCAGCCCCACGCAATTGCGGCGAAAACTACACGCTGACAGCCCCCCACGCAAGGCAAGCTGAACGGCTTTTGCTGCTTGCGTCATTGTGGCGATAGCGCAACAAAGAAGAAGATGCGTGTATCGACGGCTCAGGCGTCTATAAGACAATCGTCAAAAACGCCGGACAAGCGGGCGGCAAGCGACCGAACAGGCTGGTGAATCAGAAAGGCAAACTCATGGCGCGGCTATTTCTATATATCGTTTCAGGTCTTGTGGGGCTCGCCATTCTAGGCGGAGCGCTGCTTTATGTATTTTGGGACGAGGCGCAAATGGTGGCCTTGGCACAAATGAAGCCGGAAACATCGCTGGCAGACGCCCCCAAAGCCCCCGCCCCCGATTATGCGAAGGCCGAAAGCTGGGCGGCGCGGCCCGGTGCCGATGACAATGCCCGCGTTACCCCACAAGGCGTAGAGCCGCTGTCGCTTATGGAAGCGGATGTGTTTTTCATTCATCCCACCAGCTATCTGGGCACCAGCTATTGGAATGCTCCCATCGACGAACCGCAGGCCACGGCCAGTCTGCCGTCGATTTTAAAGGCGCAAGCCAGCCCCTTTGCCGCATCGGCCCGTATTTTTGCCCCGCGCTACCGCCAAGCCTCTTTCGGAGCATTTCTGGCCGCCAATAGCGATACGGTTGCCGCTTTGATGCTGGCTTATTCCGATGTGGAAGCCGCGTTCGACCACTATCTGCGCGAAGACAATAAAGGGCGGCCTTTCATTCTGGCCGGCCACAGCCAAGGCGCCCTTTTGGGGAGTTTTTTGCTCAAAAACCGCATCAATGGGACGGATCTGGCGGACCGAATGGTGGCCGCCTATTTGCCCGGCTGGACATTTTCTTCCGTGCAGGATCTGGGTGCACTCCCCGATATTGGTGCCTGCGAAACCGCCTTGGATACAGGTTGCATGATCAGCTGGCAGACCTTTGGCGAAGAGGGCGACCCCTCTTATCTGGTTGATGCCTATAACCAACAATTCGGTTTGAGCGGCTTGATGAAAGCCGGAACGCCCATGCTATGCCAAAATCCCGTCACTTGGGAACGGGATGGGGCGGCCCCGGCTTCTCAACATATGGGGGCTGTTCCCCCCGCCCCAACGCCCGACGCCGCCTTGCCCGCGCCGATAAATCCGGGGCTGGCAAGCCGCTGCGGCGACGATGGGTTCCTTTATATCACCCCTGCACCGGGCGAGCCTTTCACGCGATTTTTGCTGCCGGGGCAGAATTATCATGTATACGACATTCACCTGTTTTCCATGAATGTGCGGGCCAATGTGCGCGACCGCATCGCCGCATGGTATGAAAGCCACCCAAGCGCCGCTCTGGATGCCGCTCGATGATCGGGGAACTGCACCAACTTTCCGCGGCACTCTCTCATGGGCAGCGGGTTTTGGGCTTTGATGTGGGCACCAAAACCATTGGCCTTGCCTTGTCCGACCGGTCGCTGACCATCGCCAGCCCTTTGGAAACCATTCGGCGCACCAAATTCAGCGCCGATGTAGAACGGTTACGCGCCATCATCGCCGAGCACAAGATCGCCGGCTATATCATCGGCCTACCGGTGAATATGGACGGGACGGAAGGCCCACGCTGCCAAGGGGTGCGGCAATTTGCCAAGAATCTCGATGAAAAACTCCCCCTCCCCGCGGCCTTTTGGGACGAACGCCTGTCAACTGTGGCTGTGGAACGCATGCTGATCGACGCGGACAGAAGCCGCAAACGCCGCGCCGAACTGGTGGATAAGCTGGCCGCCGCCTATATCTTGCAAGGCGCGCTAGACGCTCTTCGCAATCAAGGCCCACGGCTTTAAACGCCAAGGCAACGCCGGAACAACCAAAGTCTGCACGGCCTTTCATGGGGGGGAGCACGGCTCTCCCTATGAAGGACATGCCTATGGGCAGGCTCTTTGCAATAAGCCAAATTATTCCGATATAGAATGACAGATAATACAATCTTTTGGGGTTTTATTTTAGAAATATTCGCGCGTTATTTTTTTATTAATCTCTTGTCGGGAGGATACTGCAGGTTGAACCACCCCACAAAAGGCGGCCTGTCGCATGGGAAAAGCACTGCATTCCGGCCAGATGAACACGCGGATATCATATCTCCGCTATGGCCTGATTGTTGTCTTTGTGGTTCTAAGTGCCGTTATTTTTACCGTCTGGACGGTGCATAGCACCTACCGCGATGCGCATGTCCGGATGCGCTATGATATGGCGGCAACCGCATCCTCTATCACCCATGGATTGCGTGCTCTTGAACTTGTGATAAGCACGGTGGCCGAGCATGTGGCAGCCTCGGGCAGAACGCAGGACCGGCAACCCTATCTTCAAGCCGTTGTGGCGCGTTTACCGCAAATGCGCACCATCGCCATCATCCGTCCCGATGGGGTGATCGACACAGATCTCAGGCCCGGCCAGCCCGCCAAGGGCATGATGGTTCTGGACCGCGATTATGTTCAGGCGCATCTCAATGGGTTTGACGGCCCGTATTTCTACTCTCCCCCCATTCGCAGCCGTCTGGATGGTCTCACACAAATCACCATTTCCCGTGCGGCTCGCACCGCCGATGGCCGTTTGGTGGCCGTCATAGCCGCAAGCATCGACGATCATTTCTTCTCGCAATGGCACGGGCAATTCGGCCAAGGGAAACTGTATCAGGCCCGCATTTTGTATCGGGACGGACGCACCCTTTACAGCTTTGACTCTCGAAGAGAAGTACAGCCCCGTCAAAAGGGGCTTTTTTATCGGATCGCGCGTCTGGCGGATCTTCCACATAATCTCGACAGCCAGCACATCCCCATTCTCTATACGGATTTCAGCATCGAACTGCATTTATCCGAACAGTCCTATCTGCAGGCTGCGGCTCTCAAATTGCCAAGCGGCTATATGGTCATCGGGATGATTGCTCTTTTGCTGTTTGCCATGATGCGTTTTCGCGCCTTTGCAATGCAGCAAAAAAGAAAAGCGCGGGAAGAAAACAGGCTTTTAGGGGCGCGCCTTCGGGCCCTTTACGACACCGCGCCCGATGCCATCATCACGGTGGACAGCCAGTTGAAAATCATCGAATTCAACAAGACGGCCGAAGAGATGTTTGGCTGGAAAGCCAGCGAAATTCTGGACCTACGTTTGAAAGATCTGCTGCCAATCAACAGCAAAGACAACCATGATGATGTGGCGCGCAATTTCATGCACACCCACACCGGCACCCATCGTTTCGTTCTGGACCGCACGGTGGAAGCCCGCCACCGGGATGGCCATCTTTTCAAAGTCCGCATCAGCTTGTCGCGGGTCATTCTGGATACCGGGCCGGTTGTTATGGCCATCATCCGTGATGTTTATGAAATCGAAAGAATGAACAGCCGCCTTTTGGAACTCTCGCGCGACCTGCAAAAACAAACCCGTGCAGCCGAAGAGGCCAATGAAGCGAAATCCCAATTTCTCGCCACCATGAGCCATGAATTGCGTACACCCTTGAATGCCATTATCGGCTTTTCACAGATGATCGAAGAAGAGGTCTTCGGCCCCGTTGGTCACGAAAAATACAAAGGCTATGTAGGCGACATCCACAAAAGCGGCCAGCATCTGCTGTCCTTGATCAATGATGTTCTGGATCTGTCCCGGCTCGAACATGGAGAAGACTCTCTGACCATGGAGCCGGTCGATCTGCGCCCCGCCATTGCCAAAGCGCTTATCCAGATGCGCCCCTTGGCCATCCAGAAAAAATTGCGCTTGCGGGTCAAGATCGACCGGGACCTTGCACCGATACAGGGCAATCGCCGTGCCATTCACCAGATTTTGCTGAATCTGTTGTCCAATGCCATCAAATTCTCGGCCAAAGGCAAGCGTATTCTGGTGAGCGCCAAACGCGAAGACGCCAATCACATCACGCTCAGTGTGGAAGATCAGGGCTGCGGCATTCCGGAACATAAAATTGCCCTGCTTGGCCGCCCCTTTCAACGGCTTGAAAAAAACAGCCACCATGCCAATGAAAACGGTTTGGGCCTTGGCCTTGCCATTTGCAAACGCCTCGCCAACGATATGGGCGGCACTCTTGTGATATTCAGCCAGGAAGGAAAGCAAACGCGGGTTCAACTGACCCTCACTCCCGCGCCCTTAAACATGGAGCAGCCCCAGCCTCCGGGCATCCATATGGAGCATGCCCCAAGCCGACACGCCCACGAGGTTACGCTTCAAAGCTTGCATTAAACCCAATAGCGCACCAATCTGGCTCCGTCCTATAATTATCTAAAATAAAGACCGTACAGATGAGCGCCGTTCATCCCCATTCAACGCGAGGGCAAGCCACGCCGGATGCATCGCAGCCCCGCGCAATCGGTACGGGGGTTGTTCGTGTAAAGGCAGATGACAAAGGTCGTACGCGGTTGATGACCTTGCACCAGTCGGGGTCATTGAAAATGGTTTTTCCCAACACCCATCGCCGCCATATGGATGCTGTTTTGATCAATACGGCAGGCGGCATCACCGGGGGAGACCGGTTCGACATCAGCGCTCAGGCCGATGCGGGGGCACGCCTGACACTGACGACGCAGGCTTCGGAAAAAGCCTATCGCGCCCAAATCGGCGAGATCGCCCAACTCACCACGACATTGACCATAGAAAAAGACGCCCGATTGAACTGGCTACCGCAAGAGATGATCCTGTTCAATCATTGCGCCTTGCACCGACGGCTTATGATCAACATGACGCAATCGGCGCGGTTGCTGATGGTTGAACCATTGGTATTCGGACGGACGGCCATGGGGGAGCGATTGACCGATTGTATTTTCCGGGACAGAATTACCGTTACCCGCGATCATCGGCCGATCTATCTCGATGGGATGGATCTTTCCGGTGACGCCGCTGCCTGCCTTGCGCGTCCGGCTACGGCAAATGGGGCCGGGGCGATGGCCAGCCTGTTGTTTGTTGCGCCCGAGGCTTCGGCTAAACTGGGCCAGATACGCGCAATGCTGCCCAATTCCGCAGGGGCCAGCATGATTGCCGAAGATATTTTGGTGATGCGCCTGCTTGCGACAGACAGCTATGAAATGCGAAGATCTTTGATACCGGTCCTTGACTATCTGTCCCAATCCGCCCTGCCCTTGTCATGGAGACTATGAGACATGCAATTGACCCCCCGTGAAAAAGACAAATTGCTGATTGCCATGGCCGCAGAAGTCGCCCGCAAACGTCTGGCTCGCGGTGTAAAACTGAACCACCCCGAAGCCATTGCCCTGATCACCGATGCCGTTGTGGAAGGGGCGCGCGACGGGCGCTCTGTTGCCGATATGATGGAAGCGGGTGGGCAGGTGGTCCGCCGCGATCAATGCATGGAGGGTGTCGCCGAGATGATCCCGGATGTGCAGGTGGAAGCCACTTTTCCCGATGGCACCAAGCTGGTCACCGTGCACAATCCGATCCGTTGAGTTGATTAAAGGAGATTCTCGATGAAGCACCGATTGATATATCCATGCGCCGTTCTTCCTTTTATCGCTTGGGGATCCACGGCCTTTGCCCATGATGGTGCGCATATGCACCCCCACGGGATCGATCTGCTGTGGATTCTGGTGGGTGCGGGGATCTGTGCATTCCTTGCCGCAGCAGGCTATAAAAGGATGCGCAAATGATCCCCGGTGAAATCTTTCCTGCCCCGGGAGAGATTATCCTGAATACCGATCGCCCGGCCATCACCTTGATGGTCGCCAATAAAGGGGACCGCCCCATTCAGGTGGGTAGCCATTATCATTTTAGCGAAACAAACCCGGCATTGGATTTCGACCGGTCTGCCGCCAAAGGCATGCGCCTTGATATTGCAGCGGGGACCGCCATCCGCTTTGAACCGGGGCAGCGCCGCGAGGTGCAGCTGATCCCCTATGGCGGGAAGCGCCGGGTTTTCGGTTTCAATGGTCAAATCATGGGAGATCTGTGATGCCGACGGCCATTCCACGCGCGCAATATGCGGCCATTTATGGCCCCACCACCGGCGACCGCGTCCGTCTTGCCGATACCGACCTGATCATCGAGGTGGAACGCGATCTGACCCTTTATGGCGAAGAAGTGAAATTCGGCGGCGGCAAGGTGATCCGCGATGGTATGGGGCAATCCCAGATCAGCCGTGCCGATGGTGCGGTGGATACGGTCATCACCAATGCGCTGATTGTCGATCATTCGGGGATTTACAAAGCCGATATTGCCCTGAAAGACGGGCTGATCCACGCCATCGGCAAGGCGGGCAATCCCGACACCCAATCGGCTGTGGATATCATCATCGGCCCGGGCACCGAGATCATTGCCGGAGAAGGCCGGATAGTGACCGCCGGCGGGATCGATAGCCATATCCATTTCATTTGCCCACAACAGATGGAAGAGTCGCTGCATTCCGGTGTGACCACCTGTTTCGGCGGCGGGACCGGCCCGGCCCATGGCACGCTGGCCACCACCTGCACCCCCGGCCCATGGCATATCGGGCGGATGTTGCAGGCGTTGGACGGCATTCCAATGAATGTCGGTCTGGCCGGCAAAGGCAATGCAAGCCAGCCCGCCGCGCTGGTTGAAATGGTAGAAGGCGGGGCCTGCGCATTGAAACTGCACGAAGACTGGGGCACCACACCCAAAGCCATCGATTGTTGCCTGTCTGTGGCCGATCAAATGGATGTGCAGGTGATGATCCATACGGACACGCTGAATGAAAGCGGCTTTGTTGAAGAGACTGTCGCCGCCATGAAAGGGCGGACAATCCATGCCTTCCACACCGAAGGGGCGGGCGGCGGTCATGCGCCCGACATCATCAAGATTTGCGGTGAAGACTATGTCTTGCCATCCTCGACCAATCCGACCCGTCCTTTCACGGTAAACACGCTGGAAGAACATCTGGATATGCTGATGGTGTGCCATCATCTGGATAAATCGATCCCCGAAGATGTGGCCTTCGCCGAAAGCCGCATTCGCCGCGAAACCATCGCCGCCGAAGATATCTTGCATGATATGGGGGCCTTTTCGATCATCGCGTCCGACAGTCAGGCCATGGGACGTGTGGGGGAAGTCCTGATCCGCACATGGCAAACGGCAGACAAAATGAAAAAGCAGCGTGGGCGTTTGCCGGACGAAACCGGTGACAATGACAATCTCCGCGTCCGGCGCTATATTGCGAAATACACCATCAATCCCGCCATTGCCCAAGGTGTGGGACATGTGCTTGGCAGTATTGCCGTGGGCAAACGCGCCGATCTGGCTTTATGGTCCCCGGCCTTTTTCGGTGTAAAACCGGAGATGGTTTTGCTGGCAGGCACGATTGCCGTGGCGCAAATGGGCGATCCCAATGCTTCGATCCCAACGCCGCAACCGGTTTATTCACGGCCGATGTTCGGGGCTTATGGACGGTCTTTGGAGCAATCCAGCATCAGCTTTGTATCGGAAGCGGCGCAGGCAAGCGGCGTTCGTGAGCGCCTTGGATTAACCAAGCAAACCGTCGCTGTTATGAACACGCGCACAATCGGTAAAAAGGATATGCTCCTTAATGATGCCACCCCGCATATAGAGGTGCACCCCGAAACCTATGAGGTGCGCGCCGATGGGGAATTGCTGACCTGCCAACCCGCTGACACCCTGCCCATGGCGCAACGTTATTTCCTGTTTTGAGGCCCCAATGACAAAGAGAGCACTCGCCCAGAAGCTGCACCGTGCGGGCCAATGGTCCGGCGCTGCGGCGCGGTGCGAACTGGATTATGCCGCCCGTTTTGTGCGGCGCAAACAACTGGTCACCACAGAGGGTCAGTCGTTTCTGATTGATCTGACACACACTAGCTCGCTCAATCATGGCGATGCGCTGGAGCTTGAAGATGGCCGTCTTGTCGAGATCATTGCCGCACAGGAGGATTTGTTACAGGTTCGCGGCCCAGATCTGCCGCGCCTTGCATGGCATATCGGCAACCGCCATACGCCCTGCCAGATCAATAACGACCACCTGCTGATCCAGAATGATCCCGTTATCGGCCATATGCTGACACATCTCGGCGCAGAGATCAGCCATGTCACTGCCCCCTTCACCCCCGAAGGCGGCGCCTATGGACATGGCCGCACCCATTCCCACAGCCATGGGGCCACCGCCCATGATCTGTGATGCCCTGACATTGGCACAGTGGTTTTCACCCAGCTTTCCTGTTGGCGCATTCGCTTATTCCCATGGTCTGGAAACGGCCATACAGGATAAACGTATCCGCACGCCCAAAGATCTTGAGGACTGGCTTGTGGATATTTTGCTTCAGGGCAGCGGACGCAATGACTGCATCCTTTTGCGCATGGCCTATGCCTGCGACCATCCGGCGGATCTGGAGCATGTGGATGCCACCGCACGGGCCTTTGCACCCAGCGCCGAACGTCTGCGCGAAACGCATTTACAGGGAACGGCCTTTAGCGAAACCGTGCGGGCGGTCTGGCCGGGCGAACAACCCGATCTGTGCTATCCCGTCGCCATTGGCTATGCGGCGCGGCGCATGGGCCTCGACCTGTCCTTGACGGCGGCGCTCTATCTGCAAGCCGTTATCGGCAATCTCGTTTCCGCCGCCATTCGCCTCGTGCCCCTGGGCCAGACCGATGGACAGGCCATTCTGGCCGCCCTGACCCCCTTATGCCGCGATATTGCCGCACAAACCGAAGGCAAAACACAAGACGACATGCACAGCATGGCATTTCTTTCCGACATTGCGGCGATGACACATGAAACGCTGCCCCATAGGATTTTCCGCTCATGACTGCATTGAATGGCCCTTTGCGCCTAGGGATTGGCGGCCCCGTTGGCGCAGGAAAAACCTCCTTGACCGCCGCCATCGCAAAAGCCCTGCACCCTGCCCTGTCACTGGGCGTCATTACCAATGACATCTACACACAAGAAGATGCTGAAGCGCTGATGCGGTTGCAGATTTTGCCACAAGATCGCATTATCGGTGTGGAAACCGGCGGTTGCCCCCATACGGCAATCCGCGAGGATGCCTCGATCAATCTTGCCGCCATTGCTGAAATGCGTGCCCGCCATCCCGATGTGGATCTGGTGCTGATCGAAAGCGGTGGCGACAATCTATCCGCTACATTCAGCCCGGAATTGGCAGATGTGACCCTCTATGTGATCGATGTGGCGGCAGGCGAAGATATTCCGCGCAAGGGTGGACCGGCCATCACAAAATCCGACCTGTTGGTCATCAATAAAACGGATCTTGCGCCGCATGTGGGGGCATCGCTTGAAATCATGCGCCGCGATTGCCTGAAAATGCGCGGCGAAAAGCCTTTTGTTTTCTGTTCGTTGCGCTCCGGCGACGGCGTTGCAGAGATTTTAGAGCAGATCGCCAAGATTGGTGGAATATCTCCGATCCAAGCATAATGACAGTGTCTTTTGCACTATAAAACACCAGAAACGGACCATGTGGATTGGTCAGTCAATGCCCACATATTTATGGGTTTGCAGACATAGCCGCCATTGGGGATGGCGCATGCAATAATCCACCGCTGCGCTTGTATTGGCTTCACGCTGCGGATTGTCCATGGGTTGCAGGAAGAAGTGCTGAAAAGAAAGCCCTGCATAGCGTTCCGGTTCTGCACCCGATTGCGGGTAGACCAGCTTTAATTCGTCGCCGGTTGTCAGCACCAGCTCTGCCCCTGCTTTGGGGCTGACACAGATCCAGTCCAGCCCCTCGGGTGCTGCTTGGGTGCCATTGGTTTCCACCGCAATCTCGAACCCGGCTTGGTGCAGCGCGTCGATCAGGGACGCATCAAGCTGCAACAAAGGCTCGCCACCGGTACAAACAACCAAGGGCCGCGCATTGGGCTGTTCTTGGTGGGGCCATGTTTTGGCAACCGCATCCGCCAGATCTTGCGCCGTTTTAAATTTGCCGCCTCCCGAACCATCGGTTCCTACAAAATCCGTATCGCAAAATTGGCAGATGGCGTTTGTGCGATCCTTTTCCCGTCCGGTCCACAGATTGCAGCCGGAAAAACGGCAGAACACTGCCGCGCGGCCAGAGTTTGCCCCCTCGCCTTGCAAGGTATAGAAAATTTCCTTGACGCTGTAGGTCATATGTCCCTGTAGCGTGTGGGGTCGCTGATCCCCGCGGCTTTGAAGCCTTCGCGCCGCAACAGGCACGCATCGCAGCCGCCACAGGCCCGCCCTTGATCATCGGGATCATAGCAGCTTGTGGTTTGTGCATAATCCACATCCAGCCTTGTGCCTGCCAACACAATCTCGGCTTTCGACATATGAAGAAGCGGCGTCCGGATTTCAATGCGTCCCTCACCGGACCGTCCAAGCGATGTGGCCAGATTGGCCATCTCTTGAAAGGCCTTGATATAATCGGGCCGACAATCGGGATAGCCGGAAAAATCCACCGCATTCACACCGATGAAAATATGCCGGGCCTTGCGCACCTCTGCAAAAGCAAGGGCATAAGACAAGAAGATCGTATTGCGGGCAGGCACATAGGTAATGGGGATGCCTGTATCCATTTCCTTGGTAGAGCGCCCTTTGGGAACATCGATATCCGCTGTCAGCGCACTGCCGCCAAACAGCGCCAGATCAATATGCGCGACTTTATGTTCCACCACATCAAGGCTTTTCGCCACCCGGTCAGCGGCTTGCAACTCGGCTTTGTGGCGTTGTCCATAATCGAAGGACAGCGCATGAAGCGCAAAACCATCGGCGCGCGCCATGGCACCAACGGTTGCAGAATCCAGGCCGCCCGAAAGCAACAGGATCGCAGGGGGGGATACTGTATCGTTTGTCATGGCCGGTCAGTATCCCATGCCGGCAGCGCGATCAAGAGACATCGCCACCAACATGGGAATCCTGCGCCTGTACCCAGCCTTTAAAAGCGGCCAACGATCGTGAAGCGTGCGTTGATAGCTCGCCGGTCGAAATATTGGTGTTGCTATGGGCGTCCGGATAATAAGTCTCGTCCAGAAGGTTCTCTACATTCACCTGAAGACGAAGATTGTCACTCAATTCATAATAGAGAGCGGCATCAACGCGGATGAAATCCGGCACTTTCACCGCATTGTCCTCCCGCACGAAATAGCTGTCTTGATAGGTTGCACCAAAACCAATGCCAAATTTGTCCGTGATAGAGACATTATTCCAAAGTGAAATCATGTTTTCAGGTGTCTGCCGGGTTTTGTTGCCATCATTGCCCCCGCCATCTGCCTGCTGCACCTTGCCATCAAGATAGCTATAGCCCGCCGCAATCGTCCACCAGTCAGCAAGTTTGCCGTTGAGCTGAAATTCAAAGCCCTGTGTCTGGGATCCTTCGACCACGATAATCTGCCCCGGATCATCGGGATCGACCGAGGTAAAGCTGGAACGGTCAAGGTCGAACAGCGCCGCCGTGATGCTCAGATCGGGCCGGATATCCCACTTCAAGCCCAGTTCCGTGTTCTTGAAGGATTGCGGACGCGTGCTTTCCGTATCCAGATCAAGAGTCAGGAATTGATCGCCCGAGCGCGGCAAAAATGTTTCGCTATAACTGGCATAGGCCGAGATATTTTCGGCAGGCTTCAAGATCGCCCCCAAGCGCGGCGTGAATTTCTCGTCCACCCGTGAAAAATCGCCATTCACCCCATCACCGTCATTTTGCTCGATAATATCAAGCACATCGATGTCGAAACGGTCATAACGAACGCCGCCCACCAGCATCAGCCAGTCGGTCACATCGATCTGGTCTTGTAGATAAACCGATGCGAACTGAACCTGCGATTCCCGATCCCGTACAAGATTGGAGAAAGAGAATTCCGGAATATCGAGCGGATCTGTGAAAGCGATGGTGATCTGGTCATCGCCATTGGCGGCAAACACATTGTCGTTCCGCGCATTGTCCGTATCCTGATCACCGAATTCCCCACCGAACAGAACCGTATGACCGAATGGTCCGGTCTTGAATTCGCTGACCAAGTTCGTCTGGATTATGAGATTCTGGCGGTCGGTGAAATCCTGATAGCCATCCAGTTGAACCTGTAGCGGCAAACCGGTACCGATCGACACGGCGCTATTGGCGAACAGATTCTGATAGAGCTTGTCATAATCGGCATATTGCACGGTCAGATTCCCGCGCAGGGAATCGGTGAATGTATGATCGACCCGTGCCTTCGCAATATGGGCCTGAAGCGTTGTACGATTCCCGTCCGGCGACCCAAAAAAGGTCTTCTTGAAGCCTTTCAAAGGCACATTCGGACCGTTCTCCACCACTTGGGACGGAACACCGCGATCAACGACCCGATCATCATCCACATATTCATAAGACAGCAAAACATTGGTGTCAGACGAAGCCTTGAAGGCGAAAGTCGGATTGATGGCAAAGCGCTCGCCGCCAAAGAAATCCCGGTGATTGTCCAGTTCTTCATAGAAGCCATTCAGGCGCAAGGCAGCGGTTTCGCTGACCGCCATATTAACATCGCCGGAAATATTATAAGACCCGAAAGTGTCGATGCTGGAGGAAAATCCGGCGAACTGATCGTCGAATTCCGGGCTTTTGGTGACACGGTTAACCACCCCGCCACCGCCGCCGCGCCCGAAAAGAAGCGCATTGGACCCCCGCAGGATCTCCACACGCTCCAGATTGTAAAGCGGACGGAAATACTGGACATCATCGCGCAAGCCGTCGATGAAAAAGTCCGCCGTTGTTTCAATACCGCGAATAATGATCGCATCCCGATGCCCTTCGCCTTGGCTGATGGACAACCCCGGCGTATAGCGCAGCACATCGCCCAGATTGGTGAAAGACTGCTTCTCTATCTGATCGGCGGAAATGATCGACAGACTTTGGGGGATGTCGATGATCGGGGTCGGCGTCTTGACGGAATCGAGCTTGTCCAAAGAGAGATATTTTCCATTGACGACAATCTCTTCGATTTTGGTTTCGGCCTCTTCAGCCAAAGCTGTGCTTGCACAGATGAGCACGGCAAGGCTGGCGCCCCCAAGACGACGATATACAGGCATTAAGGAAGACTCCTGTTTGCGAATAATTATTAACTGCAGGCAGAACTATGCCTTCTAAGAGTGAGTGTCAATCTTAAATTTGGCCGGATCAGATAAAAATTCGCGCCTTATAAAAAAACAAAGCGCTTCGCCGGGTCTCATGCACCGGGATGGCTTGCAAATTGCCACAGGGGCAGTAGTGTTTTAAAATCTGCGCCACGATGCAGCTGCAAATAGCAATCTGAGGATAAAGCAATGACAATAAGAGCACTCTTGCTCGCCGGGGTCTGTCTGGGAACATTGGCCGCCTGCGATAACAAGCCCGCCAGCGAGAACACGGAAACCACAGCCGTTGAACACACGACCGCATCGGCAGAGCTGGGCACATGGGGCGTCGATCTGGAAGCCCGCAACACCGAGATCGATCCCGGTGATGATTTCTTCCATTATGCCAATGGCACCTGGCTCGATAATTTCGAAATTCCGGCTGACAAAACCAGCTATGGCGCCTTTACCGTCCTGCGCGACCGTTCTGAAGAGCGTGTCAAAACCATTATCGAGAAGCTGGCATCGGAAACCTTCGAACAAGGCACCATCGAGCAGAAAATTGCCGATTATTATGCCAGCTTCATGGATCAGGATACGGTGAACGCCAAAGGCATCTCTCCCTTGCAGCCATTGCTGGACGAGATTGCCGCCATCGAAACCAAAGACGATCTGATCAAGATGTTCGGCCGCGCTGGCCGTGAAGGCCTTGCCGCCCCCATTGATGGCGGGATCGGCATCGACCGGGTGAACCCGGATCGCTATATGGTCAATATCGGCCAAAGCGGCCTGACCTTGCCTGATCGTGATTATTATCTGGCCGATGACGAGCGCTTCCAGACCATTCGTGCAGCCTATGAAAGCCATATCGCCGAGATGCTGGCCTTCACAGGAACAGACGATACAGAGGAAAAAGCCAAAAACATTCTGGCAATGGAAACCGAAATCGCCACCCATCATTGGCCCCGCGCCGAATTGCGCAACCGCGATAAGACATACAATGTTTATACGCTGGCCAAGCTGGATGAAGACTATCCCGGCATGGATTGGAAAGCCTTTTTTGAAGCGGGCGGTATCACCGACCTTGAAGAACTGAATGTTACCACCCCCAGCGCTATCCAACCGCTGATTGACGTGATCGACAACACCCCCATCGACACATGGAAAGCATGGCTCACCTATAAAGCCGTTACCGGCCATGCTCATTTGTTGTCCAAAGAAATCGACGAAGCCGATTTTGCCTTCTTCGGCAAAGTGCTCTCCGGGCAACCCGAACAGCGTCCGCGCTGGAGCCGTGGCGTCAATCTCGTTGGTGGCGGACAAGGTCTGGGCGAAGCCATCGGCCAAGTTTATGTGGAGCGTTATTTCCCCGAAGATTCCAAGACCCAAATGGTCCAATTGGTGGAAAATCTGCGTGAAGCCTATCGTCGCCGCATCGAAAAGATCGACTGGATGGGCGAAGACACCAAGAAAGAAGCCTTTGACAAGCTAGCCTCTTTCAATCCCAAAATCGGTTATCCCGACAAATGGCGCGATTTCTCGGATGTCAATATTGTCCCGGGCGAACTGTTCAAAAACGCCAAAGCCGTCTCCGACTTCTTCTATGATGACCAGATTGCCCGTCTCAATGATCCCACCGACAAGGATCGTTGGTTCATGACTCCGCAAACGGTCAACGCCTATTATAATCCGTCCTGGAACGAGATCGTGTTCCCGGCAGCCATTTTGCAACCTCCGTTCTTTGATCCCAATGCGGATCTGGCGGTGAATTATGGCGGCATTGGCGGTGTGATCGGCCATGAAATGGGCCATGGCTTTGACGATCAGGGATCGAAATCCGATGCCAAAGGGGTTCAACGCAATTGGTGGACCGATGAAGACCGCGCCAATTTCGATGCCCGCACCAAATCGCTTGGCGGCCAATATGATTCCTATGAGCCTTTGGAAGGCCAGTTCGTCAATGGATCCTTGACCATGGGCGAGAATATCGGCGATCTGTATCTTCCACCGGAAGAGCGCGTCGGAATCTGGTAAACACCAGCGGCGTAACGAGTCATAGAAAAAGGGGCCGCTTTGGCCCCTTTTTTGCTGTTTGAAAGAATTTTCAGGCCTTTAGCCGATGGCGGTCCGCACCGCATCCAGCGTGGGATCAACCACGTCAAAGCGCTCTTCACGCTGAAACAGATCCCGCAAGGAAGCAGGAACAGGCGGCGCAAAGCCAAGAGCACGCTCGACCGCTTCGGGGAATTTCGCCGGATGCGCCGTTGAGATGGATATAATCTCAAGCTCCCCTGCGTGTTTGGCATATTGTGCGGCATGAACCGCCACCGCCGTATGGGGATCAATGATACGATCGGTCTTGGCATAGGTTTCGGCAATGGTAGACAGGATCGTCTCGTCATCCACCGACATGGCTTCCAAGGTCAAAGGCAAAGCCTCCCGCCATTTTTCAGGCAAGGATAGATGCCCGTTTTTCGCGACACCCTCCATTTGTTGCGCTGTTCGCGCAGCATCGCACCCATTCAACAGATAGAGCAAACGCTCCAGATTGCTGGGAATCTGGATATCCATGGCCGGGCTCAAGGTGTGGCGCACATCGCCGCGATCCGTTTCACCCGTCGAGAAAATCCGGCTCAGGGCATCATTGGCATTGGTGGCGACAATCAAATGCTTGATCGGCACCCCCATCTTGGCGGCAATAATCGCTGACAGGGCATTCCCGAAATTGCCGCTGGGCACAGAAACCGCGAATGGGCGGCCCATTCTGGCCCCCATATGCACATAATAAGCGGTTTGAAACAGCAAACGCCCCCAATTGATGGAGTTCACCGACAAGACCGATTGATCCTTGCATGCCGATCGCTCTGCCAAAAGCGCCTTGGCGATCCGTTGGCAATCGTCAAAACTGCCTTTCAAGGCGATATTTTGCACCCCCTCATCGTCGATTGTAGTCATCTGCCTGCGTTGCACAGGAGACACCCGGCCATCAGGATGCAAGATCACAATTCTTGTATTGGGCTTGCCACTAAAAGCGGCAATGGCAGCGGAACCGGTATCGCCCGATGTTGCCCCCAGAATGAACAATTTTTTCCCGCTATGGGCCGATAACTCTGCCAAAAGCTGCGATAAGGCTGCAGGCCATAATCTTTAAAAGAAAGCGTTGGCCCGTGATACAGCTCTAAAAGCCACTGCTTTGGCCCCAATTGATTAAGGGGGGCAATGGCCGGATGGCGAAACCCCGCCAGTGCCTTTTCGGCAATGCGGCCCCAACTGTCGGCGCTCACCTCGCCATCGGCGAAAAGTGTGCCCACATGCTGCAGCGTGTCGCCATAGCTGCCTGAAGCGAGCGCCGCCAGATCAGCGGAAGAAAGCCGCGGCCATTCTTTTGGCAGATAAAGCCCGCCTTCAGGGGCAAGCCCGCTGGCCACCACCTGTGAAAAGCCACAATCCAGATCGGCACGGGTGCTGGTATAGCGCATCAGAAAATCCCTTTTCCAGCGGTTGTCATCTCAAAAAACAGGTCCATGCGGGAGGCGAATTCCTCCGGGTCTTTCTCAAGCACCATCGCCCCCTCCTGCGGGTAAAGGCGGTCATAAAGGCGGGTCAGGGTAAAGCGCACAGACGCGCCAAGACACAAAAGCGGTAAAGCCGCCCGCTCATCGGCAGATAGCGGATGCACGGCACTATATCCGGCAATCATCGCCTCTGCGCGCTTGGGGATGAAGCGGTTTTGCCGATCAAAACACCAAGACGTCAGGCACACCGCCAGATCATAGGCACGCAGTTCATCGCAGGAAAAATAGAAATCAATAAGCCCGCTGAGCTTTCCTTCATGAAAAAACACATTGTCCGGGAACAGATCGGTGTGGCACGAGCCTTTGGGCAAATGATAAGGCCAGAACTCGGTCAACCAATCAAGGGCGCGCAAAATATCCGCCAAGCGCTTTCGGGCCGCTTGATCCGCCGCCTGTTCGCAGCTTTCCGCCAAACTTCCCCAATTGGACAAGCCATAAGGATTGGGCCGAAAGCCACCATAGCCTTGCGCCCCCTTGTGCAGTCCGGCCAGCCCCTTTCCCGCTTCCCGGCACGCATCCACGCCGGGATCTGTCAAAGAGCGCCCTTTCAAAAAGCTTACAATCAATGCCGGTCGGTCGCACAAACCTTTCAAATATGCGCCCGTGCAATCTGCGATAGGGCTGGGCACAGCAACACCCCGCGCATCAAGCTGTCGCATCAGGCCCACCACATAAGGCAAGGCATCAGCGGGGGTGCGCCGCTCGAACAATGTCAAAACAAACAGCCCCTGCGTGGTTTCCAATTTGTAATTGGTATTTTCCACACCTTCAGCGATGGGAGACAGGTGCACAGCCTCGCCCAGATCATAATCTGCGAGAAATTGTGTGAGGTCCTGATCTGAAACTTTGGTGAAAACAGCCATGAATGCTCGAATACAATGAGAATATGGGCAGCATAATGGACATAAAATTAGGCAATGATGCAAGAGGGCAGATGGAATATTGCGAAAACCTGCACCCACAAATGATAACTTGCTATAATTTGATAAAAATTGCCATAAATTGAAATGTAAAAAGTCATACTGCCAATCTTTTTTTAACCCTGCTCTGTCACAAAGATATAGAGGAAATGCTTCGAGGACCCCTTATGACTGCGGACGGCCTGGATCCAGCACGAGAATTCGCACAAAGTGCGCTTCAGCTCATGGAGCGTTTCCACATTCCGCCAACGCCCCAAAATTATCAGATCTGGTATAGCTATGCTGCCGGCCGCGACCCGGAATTAAATTCCGCCATCAATATCCTCATCAGCAACAAGCGGGACTTTACCGAAACCCGTTGCGCTGAAATTGCCGAACAATTCTTTGGCATTGGCCGGGGCAGCAAAGAAGTCCATGAAGCAACGGAACGCTTGCACGACCTAGCCAATACCATCATCAAGCATGTGAGCACTGCGAAAAAAGGCAGCTCACATTTTGGCAAGCAGGTGGCCACGATTTCATCGGATGCAAAGAATGTATCAACCACCGAAGAGATCGAACGCTTGGCATTGGGGTTGATAAAAGAAGCGCATGTCATCACCGAAATGAGCGCCACGATCGAAAAAAACCTCAATACCACCGGGGGGGAGATCACGGCTCTGCGGCGCTCTTTGACCAGAATGCGGAAAGAGGCCACCACCGATCCACTGACCGGCCTTGCCAATCGACGCGAATTCAACAATTTCCTGAAAACATCGGCAGTGATTTCCGGCGAAACCGGTGCACCCATGTCGCTGATTATGTTTGATATCGACCATTTCAAACACTTCAACGATCAATATGGCCACCGCATTGGTGATGAAGCACTGAAAATCGTCGCATCCAAGCTTAAGCTGGTTTTAAAGGGCAAGGACCTGCCCGTGCGCTATGGCGGCGAGGAATTCATCGCCGTTCTGCCTGAAACCCCTTTGGAAGATGCCCGAACCGTGGCGGAGCATATCCGCACGGCCCTGTCGGGAAGCAACCTTAAAAACCGGATCACTGGCGAACATTACGGGAAAATCACCGCGTCCTTTGGTGTCGCGGTTTTCTCCCTTGGGGAATCTCTGGAAGATTTTGTTCAACGGGCCGATGAAGCCCTGTACCGCGCCAAGCGCGATGGCCGCAATCGAGTTGAAATCGCCACGGATTCCGATCTGCAACATCACAGCAGTGATAGCATCAGCGCCTGAAACGATTGTCCAAAGCCGTTTGGCCTCTCCGCCTAGAACCGGCGCGCCCAAAAAAAAGCAAAGCCGGGCGCAAACCCGGCTCTGCATATTGTTTAATACCCGATTTTAGAAATTGAATTCGAAACGGGCATAATAAAAACCACCATTCAGGCCATAGGCCAGCCCACGCAGCGGAAATTTGATATTGCCAAATTCACCACTTGGATCGCCGACAATAAACCGCAAGGGAGAATTATCCGCCAGCTTGTTGGGTTTTTCATCCAACAGATTATTGGCACCCAAAGCAAATTGTGCCCAATCCGTCAGCTTGTAGCGCAGTTCCAGATCAACCAGCACCGCAGAACCGGGCCGCAAGCGATCTTCATCGGCAAGTCCCAGCGCATCAATGGCCGCAGGTGGGAAGCCCAATCCTGCTGCCGTGAAGAAGCTGGTTTCCGTGCTACCGAAATAGTTGAACCGCAAAACACCACCCCAACGATCTTTTTCATAGTTGAAATTGGCGTTGGCGCGCACACGGGGCTGCCCGCGTTCGATGAACACTTCGGAAGGATCAGGCAACAAGAAGGCCGGATCCACACCGGTTGGAGCCGTTACCTTTTCCACGGTGGTTTTATTATAGTTAAAGGCAAAGGTCGAAGCGAGAGATCCACCGGCAATTTGCGCCGTATGGTTCAGCACCACATCAATGCCCTTGGTTTCCGTATCGATGGCATTAGAGAAGAAATTGGCCTGTCCGATACCGCGATCAAGCAAGAATTGCTGGGCATCAGGCACCGCATCCAGATCGGCCGGACGCAAAGGATTCCCCAAAACGATCCGGTCGTCAATCTGGATCAGGAAAGCATCCACGGTCACTGTCAGATCATCCATGGGCTCCCACACGAACCCGGCGCTATAGCTGTCGGATTCTTCAAGTCCCAGATTGTCGATCCCGAAAAATCCCGGAAAATCCGTTCCCACAGCGGCCAGCAAGGTTTCCGTAAGACCGGCAGCGCTGGCATTGGTGGCCACCTGCGTAAAGCCAATTTGCTGCAAGGAGGGTGCCCTGAAGCCGGTGGCAATGGCGCCACGTACAGCGAAGTCTTCAGAGATTTCAACGCGGGAACTGACCTTCCATGTCAGCTTGTCACCCACATCCCCATAATCCTCGAACCGCGCGGCAGCCCCCAGTGTCCAGATATCACCGAAGGTCGTTTCAAGATCAACATAGATGGCATAATTGTCTCGCCCGGAAGTTCCTGCCGTTTCGGGCCGGAAACCGGGAAAGGCCTGGAAGCCGCAGGTTGCCGCCGTGTTGGGATCAACAATCGAGGGAATGAAGCGGTTTTCCGGGCTAAGCCCGCAAGAAAAGCTATCCAGCTCCCCTTCTGTGATACGGAAGGTTTCATCACGATATTCCGCACCAACCGCCACATAAAGCGTATCGGGCAGCAAATCGTTGATTTCACCGGCAATATCCGCATTGAAGGTGGCTTGCTCAAACTCCAATCCACCGGAAAAGCCCGAAGTGGGGCCGACATTGGCAATGATTTCCGCATCGGTGGCGCCGGGATTGTTATTAAAAAAGTCTGCGGCGATAGACACATTGGGGGCATCTTCCACCCGCAAATCATAACTGTTCTTGCCATAAACGGCCGACACATCCCACGACCATCCACCGGCCAGTTCGCCCCTGAAGCCGCCTGCCGCTGAAAGATCTTCGGATTCGTTCAAATCACGCGGCAAAAATCCTTCAGGGAAGCTTGCGGAATGGCCCGCGCCGGATTGTTGGTGAAACGATAAAAGCCTGCGCCCAAGGCTTCATTATAAGAATAGCCGCCAAAGCTATAAATCTCGACACTATCCGAGATGGGGGCTGCCATATTGTACCACAGCATATAGCCTTCGGTATCCGATTCCCCCATCTGGAAACGGCGATCCCCGAAGAATGGGCTGATATCGGCACGGTTGGTGGGCTCTCCATTGCGGTATTCCGCCGTGAAGTTGATGAAACCGCTATCGCCCAAAGAAAAGCCGCCATTGCCCTGGAATTGATAGCTTTCCCCGTCACCTGCATAGGTTTGGCCCACCTGCGCCGACAGGAAAAATTCGTCAACACTGTCTTGCAATTCCACATTGATCACACCGGCAATGGCATCAGAGCCATATTGCGCCGCCGCGCCATCGCGCAGAATTTCGACACGCTTGATACCGGCCGTGGGAATGGCATTAAAATCGGTGCCGGTGGCTCCCTCTCCCACGGTGCCCGACAGGCCCAGAAGCGACCGCTGATGACGGCGCTTGCCATTCACCAAAACCAGCACCTGATCGGGGCCAAGCCCGCGCAAGGTGGCAGGACGGAACAGATCGCTGCCATCGGAAATCTGCGTCCGTGAAAAATTGAACGAGGGGGCAAGGGCTTGCAGCATCGGTCCGAATTCGGTGAAGCCGTTTTGTCGGATGCTTTCCACATTGATCACATCCACAGGAACCGCCGTATCGGTCGCCGAGCGCCCTTTCACACGGGTTCCCAGTGTTACGATTTCCTCGATATGTTCGGAAACGGCCTCTGTGCTATCATCGGTTTGGGCCACCGCAGTGCTCGCCATCAGGGCGATAAACGGGGCCAAAGCCGCAGTAGATAGCAACTTCTTCTGTTGCATGTTTTTCACTTTTCGCTCCTCCGATTATTTTCTTTTCCTGTCACGCCAGATTTCTTAAAATTTTCCCCGCGCAACAGCGCGCAATAACCTTAATACTTTCAGTGAAATAACGCGATTATAAACGCATATTTTTAGAAAAATTCGCATAAGTGTTGCGCAATGCGCACTTTGCTTTTCATCTGCGTCACAAGAGACTACATGCGGGAAGGAACAAGACCATTCCTGCCTAAAGGATGACCGCATGACCGACGCCGTTCGTTCGACACATTCTGCTCCCCGCACATTGCATGATGCGCGGCTTGCCCTGCGTATGGCTGGCTATGCCAGCGAAGTGGAAGAAAACCGCGCTCTTTTGGCCGCCACACCGCTGAACCATGACGAACGAAAGCGGGTGTTTGAACGGGCAAAAGCAATGATCGAACGCTCCCGCGATCTCAGCTCCGAACAAGGCACCCTTGATGCCTTCATGCAGGAATTTGGCCTTTCCAATCAGGAAGGTGTGGCCTTGATGTGTTTGGCGGAAGCGCTGTTGCGCATCCCCGATCCGGATACACAAGATGCCCTGATCGCGGAAAAGATCCGCACGGGCGATTGGTCCAGCCATTTGGGAAAGTCCAATAGCCCGTTTGTGAATGCCAGCGTTTGGGCTTTGATGCTGACCGGGCGGGTGATCAAGGTGGACCCTGTCATCCGCAAAGATCCGGGCGATTTTATCGATAAGCTGGTGAAACGCGCCGGGGAGCCGGTTATCAGGCAAGCCGTGAATCAGGCCATGCGAATCATGGGGCGGCAATTCGTGTTCGGGCGCTCCATCAAGGAAGCGCTCAAACGCATGGCCAGAATGCCAGAGCAAAAGCAGTTGATGAGCTTTGACATGCTGGGCGAAGGTGCCCGCACCTCGGAAACGGCGGATCGCTATTTCCAGCTTTATAAAGATGCCATCACCGCTGTGGGCACGCAGGAAAGTACCAAGCTTGGCGGCCCCAATACGCGATCATCGGTGTCCATCAAGATTTCGGCGCTGCATCCGCGCTATGAGCAAACCAATGCCAAGGCCGTGATCGGCGATATTCTGCCGCGTCTGCATGATCTGGCGCTTTTGGCGAAAGAATTCGATATCCAGCTCACCATTGATGCAGAGGAAGCCGACAGGCTCGATCTGTCTCTTGATCTGTTCGAAGCCTTGGCCCGTTCGCCAGAGCTTTTGGGTTGGCCCGGCCTTGGTCTTGCCCTTCAGGCTTATCAAAAACGCGCCCGCTATGTGGTGGATTGGCTGGAAATTCTGGCCCGCGAAACCCACCGCCGGATTCCGGTCCGATTGGTAAAAGGGGCTTATTGGGACACGGAAATCAAGCATGCCCAGGAGCTGGGGATGCCCGATTATGCTGTGTGGACCCGCAAAATGGCCACCGACATGTCTTATCTGCTGTGCGCGCGCAAGCTGATCGAAGGGGGCGATGCCTTTTACCCCATGTTCGCCACCCACAACGCCCATACCATCGCCGCTATCGAAGAAATGGGACAGGATGCGGATTATGAATTCCAGCGCCTGCATGGCATGGGCGACCTTCTTTATCGCGCTGTGCGACAGGTGATCGGCCGTCCGGTCAAAGCCCGCACCTATGCCCCCGTTGGTGCCCATCGGGATCTGCTGCCATATCTGGTACGACGTTTGCTGGAAAACGGTGCCAATTCCAGCTTCGTCAATCGTTTTATGGATAATAAAGTACCGGTAGAGGATGTGGCCCACGACCCCATCAGCGCCATGGAAGAAGACTCTCACGGACGGCATCCGGATATCCCGCTTCCCCATGATCTTTATGGAACGGCACGGGCCAATTCCAAGGGGATCAATCTGGATGACCGGCCACAACTGGACGCACTGACCCAAGCCCTTGCGCAACAACAAAGCAAAATATGGGATCTCGCCTGTCTTGTCAGTGGCGCCCGCACTGGCGGCGACCCTATGGCTGTAAAATCACCGACAGACCACACTGAAACAGTGGGCACCATCCGTCCGGCCCTTGTGACAGACCGGGAAACAGCCTTAAAGGCCGCTTTAAAAGCGCAGCAGAGCTGGAACCGCCTTGGCGGCAAGGCGCGCGCCGATATTTTGCGCAAAATGGGGGCCGCGCTGGAAAACAAAATGGAGGTGCTGATCGGGCTGATGGTGCGAGAAGCGGGGAAAACCTTGTCCGATGGCATCGCCGAAGTCCGCGAAGCCGTGGATTTCTGCCGTTATTACGCCATGCAGGCAGACGCACAATTTGCCGATCCCACGCCGCTTCCCGGCCCCACCGGCGAACGCAATGAACTGATGCTCGAAGGCCGCGGGGTCTTTCTTTCCATCTCGCCGTGGAATTTCCCGCTGGCGATCTTCACCGGACAATTGGCCGCCGCCCTTGCCGCTGGCAATGCGGTGATCGCCAAACCCGCAGAGCAAACCTCTCTTATCGCCGCTTATGCCACCGAGCTGTTCCATCAGGCCGGTGTTCCCGGCGATGTGCTGCATTTGTTGGTCGGCACCGGACCAGAGGTGGCTGCCCCGCTGGTAGAAGATGAACGCATCGCCGGAGTGGTGTTCACCGGCTCGACAGAAACCGCCAAGATAATCAATCGCAGTCTGGCCGCCCGCGACGGAGCCATTGTGCCGCTGATTGCCGAAACCGGCGGGCAAAATGCCATGATCGTCGATACCACCGCCCTTACCGAACAGGTCACCGATGCTGTGATGGATAGCGCCTTCGGCTCCGCCGGACAGCGCTGTTCGGCCTTGCGTATCCTTTGTATTCAGGATGATGTCGCCGATGATGTGATCCATATGGTGAAGGGGGCATTGGCCCAACGCACCGTGGGCCATCCCGGCGATCCTGTTACCGATATTGGCCCCATCATTGATGAACAGGCCCGCGCGGGATTGGAAAAACATATAGCACGCATGGACAAGGAAGCCCGGTTCATCGCCCGCGCCAATCTGCCATCTGATCTTCAAAACGGTACCTATTTCGCGCCATGTATTTATGAAATTAACAGCATAAGCCAGCTTGACCGCGAGATCTTCGGGCCGGTTCTGCATATCCTGCGTTATAAGGCCGAAGCGCTGGACAGCTTGATGGATCAATTAGCCGCCACCGGATATGGCCTGACCTGCGGTATTCATTCCCGCCTTGAAGGCCGCTGGAACAGCTTGTTTGAAAAATCCATGGCCGGAAATGTGTATGTGAACCGCAATATGGTGGGCGCCGTAGTGGGCGTGCAACCTTTCGGTGGGCGCGGCCTATCCGGCACCGGCTTCAAGGCCGGTGGCCCGCACTATCTGTTACGTTTTTCCATTGAACGGGTGCGCACCGTGAACACGGCCGCCATTGGCGGCAATACGGATCTGTTCCGGTTGATCAGCTAGGCTGATACTCGGGCAATCAAGCCGGGTCGGGGATATGCCCCGACCCTTTAGCTGTCTTCGCCTTGTTCCAGATTCGGTGCCACATCCACCAAATGCGACGAGGCGCGGCTCCAGCTTTGGTCGCCGCAGAAAATAAGCCAGCAGCCCTTCACACGCAATTGGTCGGAACTTATCAATTCCAGTTCGGCGCGATATTCCTTACCGGAGCGCGGATCGCGGATACGCCCGCCATCAAGCGCGCGCCATCGAATGCAAAATCGCGGAGAATGGTTTCCCCCAAGCGCTTGCCACTATCGGTCCAGACAAGGCTGCCGCACAGGCGCGTTTCATCCACACAAGGGTGGATCAGTACATGGGATTTGCCGCCCTTGGTTTTCCAGACCCCCATGATCTTCACAGGATCAGGCACAAAATCGGACTGCAAATCCATTCCCTGAATAGGTCCGGCCAATGAAGGCCCCACCAAGACCGGTCCAGCCAATACCGGAGAAGCGAATAAAGGAGCCACCAAGCCAAGCAGGCCCACCATCGCAGCAATTTTTTGCGCCATTATCTTCATCGAAAGAGGGCCTTGTTTTACGCACACATATCTCACAGGGGTGCGACGCACCCAACGGCACGACACACATAATTTCTCGATAGATATGAATTAAGACCGTAATTTGGCAATAAAGGCCTTGAGGCGTCAGCTCACGAATTGTTGATAAAAACGTTGTTTTTCAGCACCATATTCATTTATATCCCACGGGGAATTGCCAGTTTCCGGTTGAGAGATACAGCGAAAATCAACCCAAAGGCTACAAGCATGGTCAGCATGGCCGACCCACCATAAGAAATCATCGGCAAAGGCACCCCCACAACGGGAAGCAGACCCATCACCATGCCCACATTGATAAACACATAAAGAAACAGGCTAAAGGTCAGGCCCGCCGCCAACAACCGCCCGAACTGATTGCGGCAGGTGGCTGCAACATACATTCCATAAGATAAAACCAGCAAATAAAGGCCGATCACAGACAGCCCCCCCACAAGGCCAAATTCTTCCGCCAAAACGGTGAAGATAAAATCGGTTTTCATCTCTGGTAAAAAATTCAGATGGCTTTGGGTTCCCAGCAAAAAGCCTTTGCCCGTCATCCCGCCCGATCCCAACGCAATTTTAGACTGCATGATCTGGTAACCGGCCCCCAAAGGATCGCTTTCCGGATTGAAAAATGTCAGCACCCGCTGCTTTTGATAATCGTGTAAAAATCCCCAAGCCAGCGGGATGGCCCCGGCGGTGGCCGCAGCCCCGCCAATAAACAGCCATTTGGATGCTCCGGCGAGAAAGATCACCGACACACCGCCCGCCGCCAAAAGCAAAGAGGTTCCCAAATCCGGTTGCCGCATGATCAGGATCATCGGAATGGCAACCATCAGGAAGGGGGGGATCAAACGCAATATCTGGCTTGATTGCGTCACATTCAGCCCGTGATAATAGCGGGCAACGGCCATCACCAACGCAATTTTCATCAGCTCCGAAGGCTGCAAGCGCATGAAGCCGATATCAAGCCAGCGCTGCCCCCCCATGCCCACAACACCAATGAATTCAACGGCCAAAAGCAAGATCAGCGCGCCGATATAGGCCGGATAGGCAAGCTGGAACCAGATGCGCAAATCCACCAGCGCAATGACCAGCATCAGGATGAAAATCGCCCCGAACCGAATGGCCTGTTGCCGTGCCCAAGGATCAAAGCTGCCGCCGCCCACCGAATACAGCATGGCAAATCCCACACAGGCGATGGCCACAAGCAACAAAACGAACAGCCAGTTCAATTCCATCAATTTTTGCGGCAGCGTTTTTTTCACACGGCGCGGGGCAAACAGGCTGGTGTCGTTCATGATCCGCCCCCGCCATTGTGAATCGAGCCATCACTGGCCGCCATAAGCTGATCCAGCGCCGGGCGATTGGCCGGGTCCCGTTTCAGTTTGTGCCATCACATCCCGCGCCACGGGGGCCGCAGCGCTGGACCCTCCACCGCCATGTTCAATCAAAACGCAAGCGGCATAGCGGGGCTTTTCCAAAGGGGCATAAGCCACGAACCATGCATGATGGCGGGCCTGCCACGGCAACTCATCCTGCTTGGTTTCATTATCGCGCTGTTCCTGGGTGATCCGGCGCACCTGTGCCGTTCCGGTTTTTCCGGCCATTTTTACGCCATCAAGGTCCAGGCGCGATAGATAAGCCGTGCCGCGATATTCCAATACTTTTTCCATGCCGCGCTTGATGACCGCCAGATGGTCGGCACTGAAATCCAGACGCGGCCAGCCATTTTCTGGAGCCGTGGCCTGTGCCCGCACGCCTTCGCCCACGGTCCGCACCAGCCTTGGCCGCACCATATGGCCCCCATTGGCAAGGCGGGATGTCATCACCGCCAATTGCAAAGGCGTGGCCAGCAAAGCCCCTTGGCCGATCCCCACATTCAGGGTTTCGCCGCCCACCCAGGGCTTGCCTGTCATGGCCATTTTCCAGCCCGGCGTTGGCACCAGTCCTTTGGATTCACCGCCTATTTCCAGATCGAAGACTTGCCCCAATCCAAAGCTCTTGGCCCATTGGGCAATGCGTTCGATCCCCAATTCATAAGCCACCTGATAGAAATACACATCGCATGACCGGGCCAGAGCATCTTCCATATTCATGGCCCCATGGCCGCCGCGCCGCCAGCAATGCCACACATTGTCACCCAAGCGATGGCGCCCGTTACAATAAATGGTTTTCTCCGGTGTGATGATGCCATGATGAAGCGCCGCCAGCGCCACCACCATCTTGAACACCGATCCCGGCGGATATTGTCCCGATGTGCATTTATCCACCAGCGGCTTGCGGGGGTCATGCAGCAATGCCTGCCAGTTTTCCCGGCTGATCCCCAAATTAAAGCTGTTGGGATCATAGGCCGGCGTGGACACATAGGCATAGATGTCGCCCATCTCCACATCCATCACCACAACACCGGCCGCTTCTTCTCCCAATCTTTGATAAATGGCCCGTTGCAAGCCCATATCCAGTGTCAGGGCGATACGGTCCCCCGATTGCCCTTCGGTGCGAGCCAGTTCACGGATGGTGCGCCCATAGGCATTCACTTCCACCCGGCTGGACCCGGCCCGCCCCCGCAATGTCCGGTCGTAACTGCGCTCGATCCCGCGCTTGCCCAATTTAAAACCGGGCAAGGACAAAAGCGGATCGCCATCCAGTTCATCTTCATTGGCCGTGCCACATAGCCCACCACCTGGCTTGCCACAGGGCCATCGGGATACCAGCGGGTCAGGCCGCTATCGGGCTGGATGCCCGCCAAATCCGATGCCGATACATTGATCTTTGCAAAATCTTCCCAAGCCAGGCCTTGCGCCACCGTGACCGGCAGGAATTTGCGTTGGCGGGAAATCTGGCGTTCGATCCGTTGATGATCCCGTTCGTTCAATGAAATGATCCGGCCCAACCGGGTCAGTGTCGCGCGAATATCTTCGGCCTGTTCGGGGATCAGGAACACCCGATAATCCTGCCGGTTGCTGGCCATCTGTTCGCCAAAGCGATCCACGATCTCGCCCCGTTGCGGCGCCAGCAAACGGATCGAAATGCGGTTGTCTTCCGCCAGCATTTCATATTGATCGGCTTCAATCACGCCAAGATAATAAAGCCGTCCGGCCAAGGCCATCGACAGCAATCCCTGCGCACCAGCCAAAAGCGCGGCACGGCGGGAAAAAACCTTAAAGCGCGACATGTCGGATGCCATGATATGCTCCGATCAATCGGGTTTCAAAAACCGGTCAAAACGACCGAACAGCCAGCCCAGCAATGGATAGGCCGCCAAGGTAACAAGCCCATGCCCCACCAAAGGCAACATGGACACCAGCATCCCATAATACAGGCAGACAATCAGCCATGTCAGCCCCATGGCCAGAAACACCACCGGGACAAAACCCGCCCAGCCCACGCCAAAGGACTGGCGCACGAACAAGGCTTGCTGATTGGATAAAATAACACGCGCCACCAGCAACACGATCATATTCAGTCCCGGCGGACCGCCCCACAATAAATCCTGAAACAAGCCGATCACCGCCACCGCGGGCACGGGCAGCAGTTCCGGCCGGTGGATCGACCAGTAATAAACCAGCATCAAGGTCAGATGCGGCACCGGCACATTGCCTGTGCCATCGCCAATGGGCAATTGCATCATCATCGTCAAAAACAAAGCCAGAAGAAACGGCAAAAGCCTTTCAGCAGCGTAATCACCAGACTGCTGCGTTCGCTCATAGCGCACCACTCTGGGGTCCGCTTTGCGGTACGGCCTCGGGGTCTTCTGGCTCAGCATCTTTGGCCTGCGGGTCCGTGTTAGCCGCAGGGGCATTGCCGTCTTGTTCCTCTGGCCGGATTTTCAACAAAGACGATACCGGCTCGATCACTTGCACAAATTCCAGCCGGTCCAGCAAGGCAATGGGGCGTACGCCAACCCCTTGTCCATCCACCCGATCCACATGGCCCAATAAAATATCGGGAGGAAAAATACCGCCTTCGCCAGTTGTCACCACCGCATCATTCAAGCGCGGCTCCGCGCCGGGGGGCAAGAACACCAATTCCAGACTTGTGTCATTGCGCCCACGGGCAATCGCCGGATCGCCCGTTCTTTGCAACCGCACCGGCACACGGCTATTAAGGTCCGTAACAAGCAGCACACGGGCAGCCACCCGCCCCGCCGCAAATACCCGGCCCACAAGCCCCAGTTCATCCACAACCACCTGATCGCGGGCCACACCATTCACGCGCCCTGCATTGATCATCACGCTGCGCACGAAAGGCCCGCCCGAAACCCCCACCACGCGCGGCGTTGCCACCCGTTTGCTTGTCAGTTCCGGCGCATTCAGCAAGGCTCGCAGGCGCAGATTTTCCCTCTCCAAGGCAAGGGCCGCCGACTGCCATTGCAAAAGGCGTTCGTTTTCCGCGCGCAGGCGGGTGTTTTCCGCCACTAAAGACGTCAGCGATCCGGCCCATTCAAAGGCCGCATCCATGCGGTCCACAGGCCGGGATAAAAAGCCAAGAATAGGGCTGGAAAAATCGCTGGCAACCGCCCGCATTTTATCAATGGCGGGATGGTTTACCCGCCCCAAAACAAGGAGAATAAACGCGAAAAACAACAGCCCCGCAAAAACCCACCGCCCTGCGCGGCTCGCCAACAGCCCTTTTGACGTTTTGGCGATCGGAGCTTTCAAAGCGATGGGCCTCTCTGGACTTCAAAATCAAAAAATGGGGCAATCAATCATCGGACAAAAGAACATGCTTGAGCACTTCTTCTTCCAAAGAACGGCCTGTTCCCAAGGCAACACAGGTTAGCGGCTCATCGGCAACGGATACAGGCAATCCTGTGGCTTCCCGCAAAACCTTTTCCAGATCCGCCAGCAAAGCCCCGCCGCCGGTAAGCACAATGCCCTGATCCACAATATCGGCGGCCAGTTCCGGTGCGGTTTGTTCCAAGGCCACCTTCACTCCTTCGATAATGGCGCCAACCGGTTCTGTCAGTGCTTCGGCGATCTGAAGCTGGTTGATGGTGATTTCCTTGGGCACCCCATTCATCAGATCGCGGCCCTTGATTTCCAAAGACAGGCCAACCCCGTCTTGTGGTTCATGAGCCGTACCGATTTCTTTCTTGATGCGCTCTGCAGTGCTTTCCCCGATCAACAGATTATGGTTGCGGCGGATATAACCGATAATGGCCTCGTCCATTTTATCGCCGCCCACACGCACGCTGGTGGAAAACACAATACCGCCAAGCGAAAGCACCGCCACTTCCGTTGTACCGCCGCCAATATCCACCACCATCGAGCCTTGCGGTTCGGTAACGGGAAGGCCCGCGCCGATCGCTGCGGCCATCGGCTCTTCGATCAGATACACTTTCGAAGCCCCGGCTTCTTCCGCCGCTTCACGAATGGCGCGACGTTCCACCGCTGTAGAGCCGGAAGGCACGCAGATCACCACCTGCGGGCTGGCAAAAGACCGGTTATGCACCTTTTTGATGAAATGCCGGATCATATGCTGGGCGATTTCAAAATCGGCGATCACCCCGTCACGCAAAGGGCGAATGGCTTCAATATTCCCCGGCGTGCGGCCCAACATCATCTTGGCTTCATTCCCGACAGCCAAAACCTGTCGACGACCAGACGATGATTTCATCGCAACCACCGAGGGTTCATTAAGAACGATGCCACGCCCCTTCACATAAACAAGGGTGTTGGCCGTCCCCAGATCGATGGCCATATCCGAAGAAAACATGCCGAGAATTTTTGAGAACATTCCTGCCCGAACCTTTTCGATTATTCGCCCATAGATGGCTCTGCTTTAATAGCGCGGCCCTACCCTGAAGCGCACCGCTCTCAAGCGTTTGAGCACAGTTAACGCAAGGCCGCAAGGCCCCAATGGCCCACGCATTCAACTCAAGTAAAACTGACTGTTAATCCTTAATATTTTGCTGGCATTTATCAGGTTTCCCGCCAAAAAAGATCATCTTGTTTATCTTTTGGGGGAAAGCCATGGCATCAAACCGCGCACCCGCGCCCCCACAGCTTCCAGATCCGGCTTGTGGTGGCGCTCACGCAATTGATCAAGATGCGGGCTTTTGCGGGCGGTATCGTCCATCAATTTTTGGGCAAAGGCTCCCGATTGAATATCGGCCAGAATATCCTTCATCCGGGCGCGGGTATCTTTGGTGACCAATGTTTCCCCGGCCAGATAACCGCCATATTCCGCTGTGTTGGAGATGGCTTTTCGCATGGCTTTCGGCCCTGCTTCAAACATCAGGTCCACAATCAGCTTGGCTTCATGCAAACATTCGAAATAGGCCACTTCAGGGGTATATCCTGCCTCCACCAAGGTGTCGTAACCCGCTTCGATCAAATCGGGAATACCGCCGCACAACACTGCCTGTTCACCAAACAGATCGGTTTCACATTCTTCCCTGAAGCTGGTTTCCACCATCCCCGCACGTCCGCATCCAAGGCCGGACGCATAAGCAAGGGCGATGGATTTGGCGTGCCCCGTGGCATCATTTTCCACCGCCACAAGGCAGGCAAGACCGCGCCCGGCTTCATATTCCGTGCGCAACCAGCGCCCTGCCCCCTTTGGTCCGATCAGGAACAGATCCACATCATCGGACGGGGTGATATGCCCGAAATGCACCGCCAAACCATGCGCAAAACCAAGGGCTGCCCCGCGCTTCAAATGGGGCGCCACATGATCTTCATAAACCGAAGGGATATGTTCATCGGGCAAGGTCATCATCACCACATCCGCTGCCATCGTGGCCTCGGCATAAGACAGTACCTTAAACCCCGCCTGTTTGGCCCGCGCCCCGCTGGGAGACATCTGGTCCCGTGCGCCGATGATCACATCGACCCCGCTGTCCCGCAGATTAAGCGCATGGGCGTGGCCCTGATTGCCATAGCCCAAAATAGCCACCCGACGTTCCTTCAAAACGCCCATATCCACATCTTTATCGGTGTAAATTATCAGAGCCACGGGCCTTTTCCCTTTGTTCGATCCAGTGATCCACAGTTGCCAGACTATGCGTCCGATCTTGCCCGTCAAAGCGCTGCCAGCCGGCGCATTGGGTGCGTAGCCATGTCATTTGCCGTTTGGCGTAATTGCGGGTTTGCCGCTGCGCCAGATCAATGGCCGTGGCTTTGTCGATGCTTCCGGCAAGATAATCCACCAGAGCCGGAACCCCTAGCGCCTTCATCACCGGAAGCGCCGGATCCAGCCCACGTTGCGCCAACTGGCGCACTTCCTCCAAAGCCCCTTGCGCCATCATCTCGATAAACCGTTGGTCCGTGCGGGCATAAAGCATCGCCCGTTCCGGCATCAAAGCCAGCTTCAGGACATGGCCGGCTTTATCCGCCTCGCTCAAGCCGCCGGGAATACGGGTTTTCTGAAAATCCGAAAGGGATTGTCCGGTGGCCCTGACCACCTCCAAAGCGCGGGCGATTCTTTGGCTATCGCCGGGTTCCAGCTTTTGCGCCATCGCCGGATCAAGGGAGGCCAGATCTTCGTGCAAGGCCTGTGGCCCACGTGCGGCCATATCTGACCGCACGGCATCCCGCACCGCATCGGGAATATCCGGCACAGGGGCCAAGCCTTCCAGCAATGTGCGGATATAAAGCCCGGTGCCGCCAACAAGAATGGGCAAGCATCCCTGTTCCCATGCACGGGACACTTCGGCCATGGCCAAATCATGCCAGCGGGCCGCAGAGCAAAGCTCTGCCCCATCCAGCACCCCGAACAGCTTGTGGGGAACGCCACCTTGATCGGATTCGCTTGGGCGCGCACTCAGCAAATGCAAGTCCTTATAAACCTGCATGGAATCCGCATTGATCACCACGCCCTTATGGCGCTGTGCGATGGCCACCGCCAGTGATGACTTGCCGCTGGCGGTCGGCCCTGCAATAAGGACCGCAGATGTGCTCACTGATGGATTCCTTTTGCCATGCCCAATCATTCGGCCACACCGATGTGCGATGCCCCCATCAATAGCGTTGCAACCCTGATCGTCAAGCCGCAGGACACGGATCTTGGCCGGGTTTCGCACCAGGCGCGACAGGCTATGGCGCCTCTTTGCCCCATCATCAAGGAAACGGTGCTGGCCGCCAATGAGGCGATGGACCTTTATTTCTCGGCACCCGACCTCAATTCCTTCCTTCCAAAAGCGCGGCATGCCCTGAAAACGGCTTTGGCGGATATGGCAGCGGATTTTGTGGTGCAACCCACGAAAAACCGCAAGAAACGCCTGCTGGTGGCGGATATGGATTCCACCATGATCACCGCAGAATGTGTGGATGAACTGGCGGACTTTGCCGGGCTGAAAGACAAAGTGGCGGCCATCACCGAAGCGGCCATGCGCGGAGAACTGGATTTTGAACGCGCCTTGCGCGAACGAGTCTTGCTTTTGAAGGGGCTGGATGAGGCAACGCTGTTGCGCTGCTATCAAGACCGGGTCATCCCCATGGCAGGGGCGGAAACCCTGATCCGCACCATGGGAGCCTTTGGAGCATTTACCATGCTTGTCTCTGGCGGTTTTACCTTTTTCACCCAGCGGGTGGCCAAGCGTCTGGGCTTTGAAGGACAACGTGCCAACCGCCTGTCCATGATCAATGGCGTGCTCACCGGCGATGTGGAAAGCCCCATCGTTGACGCCACCACCAAGCGCGAAACATTGGAAGACCTACTGCGCGACAAAGATATTGCACGCGCCGACAGCATGGCGGTGGGGGATGGCGCCAATGATATATTGATGCTCAAGGCAGCGGCTTAGGCGTTGCCTATCACGCCAAGCCCAAAGCGGCTTTGGCGGCGGATATGGTGGTCTCCTATACCGATCTCACCGCCCTTTTATTCGCCCAGGGCTATAAGAAAAGCACCTTTATCACCGCTCAATGAAAATAGCTGGCGCCATTGATATCGATGGTGGCCCCGGTGGCATGATGGGCCAGACCTGACAGCAAAAATGCCACCAGATTGCCCACTTCCTCTGGCGGCGCGGCGGCACCCATGGGGATTTCCGCCAAGGCCGTGGGGCTTTCATCGATACGGTTGGCCACCCGATCCGTGCGCACCCAGCCCGGTGCCACGCAATAAGCGCGGATACCGTCTTGCGCATAGCCCTTGGCCAAAGACCGTGTAAGCGCCACCACCGCGCCTTTTGATGCGGCATAATGCATGGCATCGGGCATATCGCCCCGAAAGGCGGCCCGGCTGGCAATATTAACGATCATGCCGCCCGCCGGACGGTTTCCATCCGGGCCGCTTTCCCTGAAATGCAAAACGGCTTCACGGCACAAATCGGCCACGGCGCGCACATTCACCCGCCACACCTGATCCCAATCCGCATCCCAGTCGGCGCGCGCATCTTCCGGCCCGCTATAAGGCATGGTGGCGGCATTATTGACAATTCCATCCAGACGGCCTGCCCCATGAAGCGATTGCGCCCATTTGACCGCATCGACAAACAGCCCCCGCACGGCCTGCTGATCCCCCAGATCGGCGCGGAATAAATGCGTACGGTCCGGCCCGAATGTCTCTGCCAGAATTGCGGCTTGCGCCTCATCATTGTGCCAATGCAATGCCACATTGGCACCGGCCTTTAAAAGCACATGGACGGTGGCGGCCCCGATGCCTTTTGATGCGCCGGTAACCAGAAAATTTTTGCCTTCAAATGTGATCATCATCGCCCCCGCGCGCAAATATCTGCGCCTTGTTTTTGAAGGTTTTGAACTCAAGCGCATTGCCCGATGGATCGCGGATAAAAAATGTCCCCTGCTCTCCGGATTTGCCTTTGAACCGGATCTTGGGGGCCAGCAAAAAGTCTATCTCTTCGGCCTGAAGCCGATCAGCCAGAGCCTGCCAATGATCCCAAGGCAAGATCGCCCCGAAATGACGGACCGGCACCGCATCACCATCCACCTTGTTGCTGGTAGCCGCTTGACAGTCTTCAGGGCGTAAATGGGCGGTGATCTGGTGGCCGAAGAAATCAAAATCGATCCATCGCAGAGAGCGCCGCCCAATGGCACAGCCCAAAAGCTGGCCATAAAACTGTTCGGCCTTTGCCAGATCATGCACCGGAAAAGCCAGATGAAAGGGTGTGTCTGTTGTCATGAAGGGCACAGTGCCACGCAAATGATCCGGCTTCAATCCGGCGATTGCAAGCGACTGATCGGCACCAGCCACCCATCGCCACGGGCCACCCGAATACCATAGGCACGCCCCAGCAGGTCGTCGCTCAACACCGTTTGCGCAGCCCCATCGGCCAAGATCGCGCCTTCGGCCATCAGCACCACCCGATGGGCAAAGCGCGCAGCCAGATTAAGATCATGCAACACCACCAGAACGCCGCGACCGGCCTGTGCTTCATGGCGCAATAATTCCATCATCTGGAAGGCATGATAGGGATCAAGGGCTGCCGCCGGTTCATCGGCCAGAATAAACGGCGCCTGGGTGGCAAAGGCCCGCGCCAGCAACGCCCGCGCCCGTTCCCCCGCCGAAAGATGCGTTGCGGGGCGCCGGGCAAAGGCCAAACAGTCGGTAGCGGCCATGGCTTTTTGGATGGCCTCTCTATCGCTGGGGGCGGCACGGTGGAAAGCATCCAGATGCGGCAAACGCCCCAAAGACACCAGCCGCGCCACCGTCACCGGCCAGTGAATGGCCGCATCCTGCCCCAGCCATGCCCGCAAACGCGCCCGTTCCTTGACAGAGACATCCGGCAAGATACGCCCTTCATCGACCGGCAATAATCCGGCCAAGGCTTTCAATAGGGTGGATTTCCCTGCCCCATTGGGACCAATGAGCGCCACCAGTTCGCCGGGGGCCACATGCAAGGATGCCTGATGCACCACTTTTCGCCCGCCCAAGGAAATGTCTATATGGTCGGCACGCAGGGTCATCGCATCTGTCTCCGCGTTGTCCATACCAAGTGCAAAAAGGCCGGGGCACCGATCAAGGCTGTCACCACGCCCAGCTTCAGTTCGGTGACACCGGGCAAAATCCTTACAAGGCTATCGGCGGCAACAAGCAAAACGGCTCCGGCCAAGGCGCTGGGCAGCAACAGGCGTGCCGGATCATACCCCACCAGCGGGCGCAATAAATGCGGCACCACCAGCCCCACAAAACCGATAGCCCCCGAAACCGCAACGCCTGCCCCCACGCACAAAGCCGCACCGATTGTTACCAACAAGCGCAGTTTTAACAGCCCGATGCCCAAAGAGGCGGCGGTTTCCTCGCCCAAAACCAAAGCCCGCAGCCCCGGCCCCGAAACCAGCAGCAAAGCCATACCCAACAGAACGAAAGGAGCCGCCAAAGCCACATCCTCAAGGCTGCGATCGGCAAAGCTGCCCATCAGCCAATGCACCATATCCGCCAAGGCAAAAGGATTGGGCGACAGATTAAGCGCCAAAGCCGTCAGGGCTCCGGCCAAGGAATTGATGGCCACCCCTGCCAAAATCAATGTCAGCACACTGGCATCGCGCTCGCCAACAAGATCAGCAAGGCCGTTGCCACGCCCGCCCCGGCCATGGCGGAAAACGGCACCGAAAGGGTCATGCCTGCAGCGGAAAAATAAAGCGCCAATACCGCGCCAAATCCGGCACTTGCCGATACGCCAATGATCCCCGGCTCCGCCAAAGGATTGCGCAACAGCCCTTGAAGCGCTGCACCGGACAAACCCAGCGATCCCCCCACAAGCAATCCCAATAACAGGCGCGGCAGGCGGATCTGCCACAGGATCGCCGCCTCCATGCTGCCCTCTCCGGCCCCCAAGGCATGAAACGCCTCGGCAAAGCCGATCTTCGCCGGACCAAGCGACAAGGAGACGCCAGACAGCACAAGAACCAGCACCAGCAACACCCAAAGCAAGCGGGCATATCCGGTCATTTCCCGGCCCCTTTTATAAAAGCGGTTTCGGCCAATCGCGGTCCTTCATCGCGGATGCGGGCAGCGATCAGGGTTTCCACGGCCTCTACCAGAAAAAAGCCGCCACAGCCCCATTGATTTGCCGGCACTTCAACACGGTGTGCCCGGTCCATGATGCGTTTCGCCAGCGGATGATGGGAAAAGCGCCAGGTATTGTTCCAGCCCGAACGGCCCTGAAAAAAGCTGGTAATCACCATGCAGGCGGTTTTGCGGCCAAGGCTTCCAGCCCCACCGAAGACCAGCCATCAACCCCGTTCTCTGCCAGTTGATTGTCGATCCCCGCCAACGCCATCACTTCATCAATATAGGTGCCGCGGCCGGTGGTGATGCCCGATGGGGTCAGATAAAGCGCGCTGGGCCGCTTATGGGTTTTCTCCAGCATTGCCACCTGTTTTTGGGCCGCCATCAAACGCCCATCGATGGACGCCAGCATATGGCGGGCCTTTTTGTCTTCCCCCAAGGCCGCGCCCACTTTCAAAAGCGCTTTCCGGCCATGATCGAGACTTTGGGAATAGCCGATATCAATAATTTCGATCCCGAAACGATCCAGCATATGAACAGATTTAAGATGCTCAAGCCCCGAATGGATCACCAGATCCGGTTTCAGATCAAGGATCGCTTCGGCACTGCCATCATGCTGGGCGATCCCCGCCATCCGGTCCCGCCCCCAAGCATAGGGGCGGGCGGCATCGGCGGATAAGGCAAGGATATGATCCCGTTCAGCCAGAGCCAGAACATAAGCATCGGCACAATAATCAAGACTGACAATGCGGTTCGGATCCGCAGCCGCCGGTATGGCACCCCCAAGAAACAGCGCACAGACCCCCAATGCCCATGATCTTATATGCATGCGCGGCCGCATCAAAACCGTGCCCTTAGGCCCGCATAGGCCCCGATACCCGGCGTGTTGAACCCTAAAACCGCTTGATATGTGTCATCCAGCAGATTTTCCACCCGTGCCACCGCATCCAGCCCTTCAAACAAGGTCACCCGTCCGGCCAGCGACACCAGAACATAGGATTGAAGGGTTACGCGGGTGGCGGGGAAGCTGGAAAAATCCTGATCGTCCTGATCGCCATTATACTGCACGGCAAAGGTCAGATCCGCACGATCTTGCGCCATGTGCCATGTGCCAGACAGGCTGGCCTGATGGCGGGCGCGGCGGATTTCCGTGCTGCCATCCGGTTCATCCGCATCCAGCCATGTATAGGATGCAAACAATTCCAGCACCGATGACAGCCGGTAATCAAGGCTCAGCTCCACTCCTTTGCGGTCGCTTTTCCCCAGTTGATTTTCCACCGACGACAAAAAAGTGGTGGCATCAAAGGTGCCGACAATTTCATCGCGCAGATGCGACGAAAACCATGTGGCATCCAGCACAAGCGCCCCATCCAGAAGGCATATTCAACGCCCAAATCCCAGCCCCGCGCTTTTTCCGGGGTCAGTGTGTCATTGCCGATGAATTGGCCCGGGAAAAACCCGAACCGGTCAAAGAATGTGGGGTCGGAAACGCCGGTGCCGTAGCTGCCATGCAACCGTGTCGCCTGCGATAGAATGATAGACCCTGTGGCGCGCCATGTGGTGGCATCGTCGAAGCGGTCATTCATATCATGGCGCACGCCCAAAGTCAGAAACCAGCCCGGTGCAAAATCGCTGCGTACTTCCCCGATGAACGAGGTTTGATCGTCATTGGCCTTTTGATTGGAAGGGTCTTGTGCATCGGCATTGATGGCTTTGAAATCCAGTTCTTCATGCTCGACAGCCAAAGTAAAATCACTGGCGGCATAATGAACGGTGCTTTGATAGCCAAATTTCAGCCGCTCGCCTTCAAAGGAATTGGTAAAGCTGCCACCTGCACCGAAATTATCGCTGTCGGTATCGGTCAGCGTGACCCATACTTGCTGCCGCCAATCATCATCAAACAAAGTTAAAGCCGCATCTGCCCGGCCATAAAAAGCCGCAAATTCGCGCTCCAGATCCGCATCCACCACTTGTCCGGTGAAAAAATCCTGCGCATCGAATTCACTGGTGGCCGACACATAACGCGCCGTTACGCCCAAGCGCAAAGCATCGAACGGATTGGCCCGCAGCTTTCCCGACAAGGTGAGATTTTCATAGCCGTCTTTTTCATCACCTGACGGGCTTGCTGAAATACCATCGCTTTCAAGATAGCCCGCAGAAAATGTCCCGCCCATGCGCTTTGTGCCGCCCGAAACGGTGGTGCCAAAACGGGCCGTTTCGAACGATCCGCCTTCGCCCAAGGCTTCCCATTCAAAACCCTCTACCGGATCACGGGTCAGAATACTGATCACGCCACCAATGGCTTCCGATCCATAAAGCGCGCTTTGCGCTCCCTTGATCACCTCGACCCGCTCTATCCCGGTGCTCAAAACATCGGCGAAATTCAATTCGAAATTGCCCACCGGATCGGTGGCTTCAATGCCATCGATCAGCACCAGCGTCTGGTTGCCTTCGGCACCGCGAATACGGATCTGGACCTGATTGCCCAAAGGCCCCGTGGGGCTAACGGACAAACCCGCAACATCGCGGAGCAAATCGGATAAAATCGGGCTTTGGCGGGCCTCGATCCGCGCTTGGTCAATCACCGATACCGATGCCCCCAATTGCGTGGCCGACAAAGGCTCGCGCGCCCCGGTGATGATCATTTCTTCAAGATCCTCGCGAGCGCTTTGGGCGCTTGCCGCCACCGCACAAAGGATCGAGCCACATACACAGCCCAAAAGCGCTTTCACGCCAAGGATAGTTTCAGCCACGGACATGCTCCCCGTTTGGCATTGCAAAACGGGCGATCGGCGCATGGATTATGTGAACATTCCCCGCACGGCCAGTCACCCATGATGTCGCCGCGGCGGTTGTCCGCTCCTCATGGCTAATCCCGGCCGGAGGAAGACGACGGGGTGGCAGGTCTCCTGGCTTGCGGGTGATCGGTTCTTTGCGCAGCCTTCCCGAAACAAACCTGCTTCAGTGGCATATTTTGCGCGAACCTATCCGCTTACAGTTGCGGGCACAGCCACGGCTTTTACCGTGTTCCCTTTTGGCCCGCGATCACTCACGGGCACCACCGCAGCGCAGCATAAAGAGGAGAGAGGAAAGGCGCAAGCATCATCGTCCGCATCACGCAGAAGGCGGGGCATCGCCTTCATCATTCTGGTTTTCGTCATCTCCATCATCATCGAGCAAGATGCGCTCGGCGGCCCCGTCCAGATCGTCATATTGCCCGCTTTTCAGCGCCCATAAAAACGCCAAAAGGCCAAGCCCGCCCAAAAACAATGCAATGGGGATCAAAAACAGCAGCACCGTCATGGCCGCCCCCCGGACCCTGTGCGCAACCGCAAGGCATTCAGCGTCACAAGGATAGAGGAAGACGACATGGCCACCGCCGCGATCAAAGGTGTCACAAACCCCAAGACTGCCAAAGGCACCGCCACAAGATTATAACTAAAAGCCAGGCCGAAATTTTCCAGAACCCTGTTTCGCGCCTTATGGGCGATGGTGATGCTATGCAAAACCGGACGCAGGCTTTCGCTTTGGAACACGAAATCTGCCGCCGTTTGGGAAATATCTGCGGCACTGGCCGGCGACATGGACACATGGGCCGCGCGCAAGGCCGGGGCATCATTCAAGCCATCGCCCACCATCAGCACCCGCTTTCCGCTTTCGGACAAGGCATTCAGCGCCGCAATTTTATCCGCCGGGCTGCATCGGGCTTGCCAATGCGTTATGCCAAGCTGTGCTGCGGTTTGCGCCACCACCGCCTCACGGTCTCCGGATAAAAGCCGCACGGTTTTTCCTGATGCCAAAAGCGCTGCCACCACATCTTGCGCATCAGGGCGCAGCCGGTCATGGAACAAAAAGCGCCAAGCCGAGCCATCAAGGCCCGAAAGCCACAAATCCGGACCGGAATGGTTGTCATCCTCCTGCGCCGCTGTCGATTGATCCTGCACAACCCAATCCCGACGGCCAAGGCGCACTTTACGGCCTTCCAGTATTCCTTCCACCCCATAACCCGGCACCTCATGGATCTGCTCGAGTTTCGGCATGGGCAGCCCTGCCCCCACTGCCGCAACCGCCTGCGACAAGGGATGGCGCGATTGACTGGCAAGCGCCGCCGCCAATGCCAGATCAACAGTCGGGATGGCATCACCATTCACAAGATCAGGCACACCCAATGTAAGCGTGCCCGTTTTATCGAACACCACCTCGTCGATCTGTCCCAAGCGTTCCAGCCCATCGGCGGATTTCACCAGAACCCCAAGACGCAACAACACCCCCGATGCCACCACTTGCACCACCGGCACAGCAAGGCCAAGGCACAGGGGCAGGTGATAATCAGTACCGAAACCGCCGTCATCAAAGCCGGATGCCAGCCCGCCCCGATCAACATCCAGCCCACAAATGTGCCTGCGGCCAAAAGATGCACCATTGGTGCATAAAACCGCGCAATGCGGTCGGCCAGGCGCACGAATCCGGCGCGGCCTTGCTCGGCGGCTTCCATCAGGCGGGCAATTTGCGCCAATAGGGTATCCTCGCTGGCGGCCTTGATATCCACCAGCAAAGGACCGGAAAGATTGAGAGTTCCGGCATAGACATTATCGCCCGCCAAAGCCCGTTCCGGCACACTTTCGCCGCTGAGCAGGCTCATATCCACATCCGATGCCCCGTCGGCCACAGCCCCGTCGGCAGGCACCCGCATCCCCGGAGCCACAAACACCCGATCCCCCGGCATCAAGGCTTCAACGGGAACGGACCGCCGTTCCCCGTCTTCATCGATGCGGATTGCCGCAACAGAACGAATGGCCAGCAAATTCCGCGCCGCTTCTCCGGCGCGGCTACGCATGGCACTTTCCAGATAGCGGCCGATCAGAAGAAAAAACACCAGGCTGATGGCCGCATCGAAATAGACATGCTCGGCCCCGCGCATGGTTTCCAGAAGGCTTGCCCCCGAAGCCAAAATCACCCCCAGCGAAATCGGCACATCCATATTCATCTGCCCAACCTTCAAGGCAGAGGCGGCGGAACGAAAAAACGGCTGGCCTGCATAAGCCACGGCAGGCAAGGCAATCAGCGCGGAAATCCAATGGAATAACTGGCGGGTAACCCCATCCATATCGGAAAACAGGCCAGCCCACACCGAAACGGACAACAGCATCACATTGGCAGCAGCAAAGCCCGATATGGCAATGCCGCGCAACAGGCTGCGGGAGCGGGCATTATCCCCCTGATCGGCCAAACGGGCATCGAAAGGGGCAGCATCAAAACCCAGGGATTCAATGGCGGCGCGGATATTTTCCACATTTTTTGCGCCTGTCTGCCAGCGCACCCGCACCCGACGGGTGGACAGATTGGCCCGGGCATCGGTTACAGCATCAAGCGCCGACAAGCCCCCCTCGATCTTGCGCATACAGCCAGCGCAATGCATGCCCGGCACCAGAAAATCCATTTCAGACAAGCCGTTCTCAAGGCTGCGGACCTGACCGCTCCACGCATCAAGGGCGGGGCTATGAGACGCCATGCTTGTCATGGCTTGATGAAGATGTTTTTGCGCAGGAAATAATTCTCGGCCCCGGCGCCATCGGCAAACAAGCGCAATTCCCACCGTCCGGCACGGGGCAATCGCGCCACGCTTCATAGCGCCCGTCGCCCAATCCGGCCAGCCCGATGCGCTCGTCATGGTCCGCTTCCACCTGCGAGAAAAACAGCGCCGAAACCGTCAAGCCATCCAGCGGATTTCCCTGTTTATCCGCAAAGCGGGCCGTGACTTTCTGCTCAAGGGCCGATCCAAGCTGTTCATGGTCAAACGCCACCTGCCAGCCCAGATCATGCTGCTGCCGGGCCTGTGCCAGAATATCATTATAATCGCGGCCTTTCCGATAGGCGTCTTCTTCTTGCACCCCGTCATATGTTTTGGCGGCGAAGGTCATCATGATCAGATTTGCGCCGAAAACCAGGCCGAAAAACCCGAAAAAGATGGCGGCCACTTTGCGCCCTGTCAGTTCTTTTGCCATGCCCGCACTTCCTTATTCATCAGCGGCGGCCCTGCGAACGACTCTGGGGGCCGCGAAACACCGTATTGCGAGAGGCAACGGCCCCGCTTTCCATATCGCGGATGGCAATGTTTATGGCCTTTTCCCCATTGGCCAAAACCGGCGACCGCACGATATCGGCCGGGGCGGTCACATAAAGCCGGACCGATTGCACATCATCGGGGCCAACCATCACCCGATCCGGGCGATCCACCGCATTGGGGCGGCTTAATGCCAATCCTTCTATCCCCGAAAGCTCGATGGAAAAATTGCGGGTTTCATGGGCTTTATTAAGGATCTTTATCGTATAGCCATTGCGTACCGAGCCATCGGACAAAGGCACGAACAGCGGGTTGCGATCCCGCAGCACGCTCATCTCCAGATCGCCGCGCGTCAACAAGCCATAGCCCATCACCGCCGCCGTCAACAGAATCGACAGGCTGTAGATAATGGTGCGCCCGCGCACCAATCTTATTTTGGGCTTTTCACCCTTTGCGCGCGCATCCGGCATGGCCAGCGTTTCATAATCGATCAATCCACGCGGGCGGTCGATCTTGTCCATGATCTCATTGCAGGCATCGATGCACAAAGCGCACTGAATACATTCAAGCTGCGGGCCATTGCGGATATCGATCCCCACCGGACATACCGCAACACAGGCCTGACAATCGATGCAATCGCCCCGCCCGACCCAGCTTTCCCCTTTTTTGTGCGGCCCGCGCGGTTCGCCCCGATCAGGCTTATAAGACACCAGAAACGTATCCGCATCGAACATGGCCCCCTGAATACGTGGCCATGGACACATATAGGTGCACACCTGTTCGCGCATCAGCCCGCCAAGGCTATAGGTGGTAAAGGTCAATCCGGCGATTGCCAAATAGGCCGCCAAGGGAGCTTCGCCGGTCAAAAGCCCGGTCATCAGGCTTGGCGCATCGGCAAAATAAAACACCCACGCGCCGCCTGTGGCCACAGAAAGCACCAGCCAGATAAAATGGGTCAGCGACTTCTTGGCAATTTTCGTCGCCGTCCAAGGGGATTTATCCAGCTTCATGCGCTTGTTGCGGTCCCCCTGCACAAGGCGTTCAACCCAGATGAACAGGTCTGTCCATACCGTTTGCGGACAGGCATAGCCGCACCAGACGCGCCCGAAAAGGGATGTGAACAAAAACAACAGCAAAGCGGCAAGGATCAACAGGCCCGTGAGATAATAAACCTCTTGCGGCCAGATCTCGATAAAGAAGAAATAAAACCGCCGATGGGGCAGATCCAGCAACACCGCTTGGTCCGGGGCGGTTGCCCCGCGATCCCAACGCAGCCACGGGGTCACATAATACACCCCCAGCGTCACGATCATCACCAGCCATTTCAGATTACGAAAGGTGCCTGAAACGCGCTTGGGATAAATTTTCACGCGCGATTGATAAAGCGGCCCCTCTCGCCACCGGGTTGCGGTGGCTCGGGGGCTTTGGCTTTATTATGTCCGCTTGCGATTGACGCTGTCATAGATCCTGCTTTTCTCGCACATCATTCGGGCATATGCCCGCTTAAGGCTGCAGTTCTTCCCCGCCACCAAGGCTGTGCACATAAAGGGCAAGCTGCTTGATGGTGGCATCATCCAACCGACCCGCCCATGCGGGCATCACACCGCCCCGACCATTGGCGACGGTTTCATAAATGGTGTCTTTGTCGCCGCCATAAAGCCAAATGGCATCGGTCAGATCGGGGGCACCCAATTCATGCATGCCCGTACCGTCTTCCATATGGCAGGCAGAGCAAATCTCCGCAAAGGTGGTGGCCCCACGCCGGGCGGCCTCGTTATCATCTTCGCGTCCTGAAAAACTCAGCACATATTGCACCACATCGCTCACTTCATCGCGTGACAAAATGCCGTCCTTCAAATAGCCCTGCATCATGGACAGGCGGGTATCCATATCCGCTTCCCAGCGAATACCGTGGCGCAAGGTGGTGTGGATATCATCCAATGTACCGCCCCAAAGCCAGGCATCGTCATTCAGATTGGGAAAGCCCGCAAAGCCCTGTGCGCCAGAGCCGTGACACGGGGCACAATTATCGCCAAAGGCTGCAGCACCGCCTGCAAGACTGACCTGCAAAAGTTCGGGATCGGTGCGGATATCTTCCAGACTTTGCGCGCGGATCTGCTTGAAATACACCTCGCGCCCGGCTTCGATCTCTGCCAGTTCCCGGCTTACTTCGGCGCGTTTGGAGAATCCGGCCACACCCTTCAAATAGGTCCATTCCCCCATCCATACCGGCCAGCTTGGGTACCAGATCCAGCGAGAACCGACAAACCGATGCAGGCATAAAAGATATAGAGCCACCATTTGGGCAGGGGGTTATCAAGCTCGGTGATGCCGTCCCAATCATGGCCCGTGGTTTCCACCCCGGTCAATTCATCGTGTTTTGGTGCGTCACTCATGGCCGCCCCTCCCCTTTTTCATCCTCTGGGCTGTTTTCGTGAAGGCTGTCCTCAAGCGGGCCGTCATCCTCAAGCGGTAAATTACGCGCATGATCGAATGTCTTTTTATTGGACGGCCACAAGGCATAGGCCACAGCCGCCACAAACAGCACCAAGAGGAACAAAAGCCCCCAAGTTCCGGCGATTTTTGAAATGGCTTCATACATGGCGCTTATCTTTCATTGCCCGCGGCCTGTTCGTTATAGGCATTGAAATCCACGAACGTGCCGAGCACCTGCAAATAAGCAATCAGGGCATCCAGCTCCGATACCATGCGCGGATTGCCATCGAAATCGCGGATGGCAACATTGTCGCCATAGCGTTCCATCAAGCCGTCGATATCGCCATAAGGATCAAGCTGCGCCAAAAGATCGGCCGCGGCATTTTCGATCATTGCCTCGTCATAGGGCACACCCACCGTGGCATTGGCGGCGATCACCTCTTTGATGGTGCGCATGTCCAAGGGTGTTTTTGCAAGGAACGGATAGCCGGGCATAACCGATTCCGGCACCACGGACCGGGGAGCTGCCATATGCAGCCGGTGCCATTCATCGGAATATTTATTGCCAAGCCGGGCAAGATCCGGGCCGGTGCGTTTGGAGCCCCACTGGAACGGATGGTCGTACATGCTTTCCGCTGCCAGTGAATAATGGCCATAGCGGTCCACTTCGGACCGCAAGGACCGAACCATCTGGCTGTGGCAATTATAACAGCCTTCCCGCACATAAATATTACGGCCCGCCAGTTCCAAAGGCGTGTAAGGACGCACGCCGTCCACCTCTTCGATGGTGCTCTTGATCCAGAACAGCGGCACGATTTCTACCAGCCCGCCGATAGAGACCACAATCAAGGTCAACACCAACAAAAGGATCGAGTTCTTCTCGATGGTTTTATGGGAAAATTTCGCCATCAGATCGCTCCCCCTCACTCAGCCGGTTGGGCAAGAGTATCGAGAGGAACATCCTCCGACCCACGCACCCGACCCTTGGCGGTCATATAAACATTATAGGCCATGATCAGAGCCCCCGCGAGGAACAGCACCCCGCCCAAGCCCCGGATCACATAATAAGGTGCATGGCTTCCACCGTTTCCGCGAAGGAAAACTCCAGAAAGCCCAAGGCATCATAAGCCCGCCACATCAGCCCTTGCATGATCCCCGAAACCCACATGGCGGTGATGTACAAAAGGATGCCGAAGGTGGCGACCCAGAAATGCCACTCCACCAGAACCAGTGAATACAGCCGTTTCACATTGAAGACCGCCGGTGCCATGCAATAGATCGCGCCAAAAGACACAAAGCCTACCCAGCCCAGCGCCCCGGAATGCACATGGCCGATGGTCCAGTCGGTATAATGGGACAAGCCATTCACCCAGTGCATCGACATCACCGGACCTTCAAAGGTGCTCATGCCATAGAAGGCCACCGACACCACCAGCATGCGAATCACCGGATCGGTGCGCAGTTTGTCCCATGCGCCTTTCAGGGTCAGCAAGCCGTTCAACATGCCGCCCCAGCTTGGCATCCACAGCATCAGGGAGAAGGTGGCCCCCAAAGTCTGCGCCCATAAGGCAGCGCCGTATAGTGGAGATGATGCGGTCCGGCCCAGATATAAAGGAAGATCAGCGCCCAGAAATGGATGATCGACAGGCGATAGGAATAAACCGGCCGCTCGGCGCGTTTGGGAACGAAATAATACATGATCCCAAGGAAGCCGGCGGTCAGGAAAAAGCCCACCGCATTATGGCCATACCACCATTGGATCAGGGCATCTTGCGTACCGGAAAACAGCGCCACGGATTTCGACGAGAATATCGACACCGGCACCGACATATTATTGCCCAGATGCAGCATGGCGATGGTCACGATAAAGGCCAGATAGAACCAGTTGGCCACATAGATATGCGGCTCGCGGCGCTTGGCCAGCGTGCCAAGAAACACCAGAAGATAGGTCACCCACACAATGGTCAGCCAAATATCCGCATACCATTCCGGCTCGGCATATTCGCGTGATTGCGTCACCCCCATCAGATAGCCGGTGGCGGCAATGACAATGAACAGCTGATAGCCCCAGAACACGAACCATGGGGCAATATCGCCCGCAAGACGCGCCCGGCTGGTGCGTTGCACCACCCAAAAGCTGGTGGCGATCAACACATTGCCGCCAAAGGCAAAAATCACCGCCGATGTGTGCAAGGGCCGCATTCGGCCAAAATTGAGGAAGCTGGTGTCGAAATTCAGTTGCGGGAAGGCAAGCTGGAAGGCAATCACCACGCCGACAAGAAACCCGACAACACCCCAGAATACCGAGGCCACGACGCCATATTTCACGATGCGATTATTATAACCGCGTTTATCCGCTTTGCCGTTGGATGCGGTGTCCCCTAAAACAGCGATCCCCGCAATAAAGGCTGCGGCGAACAACAAGGCGTGAAAGCGCATGGGTGTATCCAGCGCATAAATGGCGATGATAATCCAATAAAGGCTGCCTGCGCCAAGGGCTACGATCATGCCCCAAGCGCTCAATGGCATCTTTGTTTGTGCCTCTGTTTGATGTCCGGCCATGGTCGTCTCTCCCTTGGTCCTTGCGCTTCAGGCGCTTCAGGCTCTTCTGGCACCCCTTGGGCCCCACGAATTTGATCCAGATCAAATTGCTGGATATGCTGATTGTCGCATGATCCGTTTCTGCTTCTTTCATGGCGGAGCCCAAGCCTTGACGAAGCCTGTGGCAGCCTTGCGCCATAAAGAGCCCACCACCCCACCGATCGCAGACACACATGCAAATGCAGATACAGATCCGGGCGCGAATTCGCCGCGCAGATCGGGGGCTGCCAAAGAAAATGCCTGCTCGCGGGTGATCCCCGCATGGCATGGGGCAAAGCCGCTGACCGGTGCATCATCGGTCACACCACGACAAATCAGATCGGCCGTATATTGGGAAATGGGTGCAAGGATTTCGGCAAGGCTTGCCAGCAAAAACAGGCCACCCACAAGCAGTGCCAATGTTTCGCCGCGTTGTCGGGCCGTGATGAGCACACCATTTGGCTGCACGTTTCCATCCCTCATTGATTTAAAAGTCATACATAAAGACAAGAGGGGGTCAATCTTTGATACAAATCAAAAAAGCGCCCGGAGCAAACCGGACGCTTTCAAGAAGACTTATAAAAACAGGCGTCTGATTATTTCTTTCGCCAGCGCCCTGCCGCATCCTTGAAATACTGGCCTTTGGGCAAAGACTGGATAATCTGCCGGCCGGCGCGGGCCTGCACAGCAGCAAGGGGTGCCGATGTATCGGCCGCGATCTTGCGGTATTCTGCCATGCGCTGCTCATTCACCGTTCGCACCAAGCAGACAAAGCCGCATCGGGGGCCGCCACCGCTTCCACCAACCCGTCAGGCCGTTCGCCAAGCAATCCATTGGCCTTGGCCTGGCTCAACCCCTGTTGCGCTTGGGCCAGAGGGGCCATCAGCACAAGGGCCAGAACCAAAATGGCTTTTTTCAATAGGGTCATTGCATATCACTCCCTTGTGGCTCTTGGGGCTGTATGGCAGGCAGATCTTCCGCCTTCACCCCGAATAATTCAGGATTACGCCGGATCAGATCCAGCAATTCCCGGTCAATTTCGAGCCGCTTTTGTTCCGTGATATTGATATTCACATCAAAGCGGATCGGTTCATCCGGGGCTTCCAGCTTCACCGTGGGTGAACAGGCCCCGGCCAAAGCCACCGCCCCACAAATAAGCGGCAACGCAGTAAATTTGCGCGATCTGGATCTCATGGCATCATCTCCACGGCTTCATGTTCAGGGCCCTTCATTGGGGACTATCGGCAGGTTTGTCTTTTTGCGCACGCTTGAAAAGGCTTTCAAGGCTTTGCGAACGGCCTGCCCCCATGGCGCTTTCCACAGCTCCCACCAACGCCCCTTGTAAATTAAAGTTCAATTCGATGGGATGGCCATCGAGAAAATCCGGATTGGCTCCGCGCGCCGCCAGTTGCATGCTTTGGCTGCCTGCAAAATCCCCGGCAAAGCTTAAGCTCAGCACATTATAGTGAAAGTTCTGCAAGGCCTGGCGCAACATTTGAGAGCGCATATCCTCCCCTTGTAAAAAGCCGGGAACGTCACCGGGATTATACCGCAAAACGCCATTATCTGTGGCTTCAAGCCGCGCATCTTCTACCTTCAGCCCGCCCGCAGCAAGGGTAACCGGCACGCGCCCATTGAGCAAACCATCCCCTGTCAAACCATCCACACCACCCATCATCATCACCTCTGTCACCCGCACCCCTTCGGCGTTCAAGACCACCACAAGATCACCCGGCCGGGATAAATCCATGATGAACGAGTCCGTATAGAGCCGCCCTCCGGCCAATGAAAAATGCAGATCAGAGATGGAAAGCTGCGTATTATCCGTTAACTGAAAGACCGCTTCCCCTTTTTGCAACAGCACACCCGCCATCAATTGGTCGATGGTCAATCGTTGATCCGGTGCCGTATCCAGCGGCCATAAAGACCGGAGCGCGATCTCGCCATTCAGGCCCGAAACCGCCATGCCCGATGTTTCAAAAGCCACATCCGTCAAGGAGACATGCCCATTCGACCGCACGCCCCCTGCTTCTTTTCTCCCCCAAACCACATCGCCTGCAAATTCAAACTGACCGGAGACATTGGTTAAAACATCTGCATAGGCAGGAGCGATATCGCCAATTTCCGCCACATCGGGCAGAAACTTCACAGGATACAATGTTAAGTGGGCCGCCCCGCCTTCCGAACCGCTTTGCCCCTTCGCTTCCAAAACGAACAAGCCCAAAATGTCCGAGATCCAAGCTTCGAACACAAGAAATTCGTCTGGCTCTTTGCTCTCTGCCTTGACCTCCAGCGATACCGGTGCCCAGACCGGCATGGGATCAAGGCTGGCCAGTTTTTCCAAAGTCAAAGCCGCACTTTGCAGGCCCTTGTCCGTCACCACGACCTGACCCGATAACCCGCTGGCCACCAGCGCCACATCATCGGAAATCACCTGCCCATCAAAAAGATCGATAGAGGCCGTCAGCCCGTTTTTCACGCTCCCATTGGCGGCGACAATGATCTGCGGCAACGTGCCTTCCAAGCTCTGGCTTTTCCCCGCTTTATTCTGCACATCCAGTGCAAACGCATGGCTCGGCACGATCATGTCCAGCCTGCCGCTCTGGTCGTCCAGATCCCAAACCAATAGGGGGTCGCTTCCCTGTGTTTTGAAACACATATCCTGCAAGGGGCCGGCTTTATAGCCGCTTACATCCATCTGCGTGATGCGGCCCACCATACATCCTTCATGCCACAGACGCAGGGAGTGGCGGTTTGCCTCTATGGCAATGGCCGGGGCATCCAGATGCAGGCCATCAAGGCGCAGATCCGGTAATACAGCTTCGGCGTCCAGCATAAGCGCCCCGTCAAGGCGCAGATCCTGTTGGCTGCCCACCATACGGCCTTCATAGGATAAAAACGGGATATGCATGCCTTCAAAGCCGAGATCACGTAATTGGGCAGAGAGCGTGTCCATGCTGGCTGTCGGGGGCCCTTCCGCCCAATCCAGCACGAACTCCCCCGCCATCTCGCCGGCCCCCGCCAGCATCGGTGACAAAAGGGCCAGATCTGTGCTGGTGGCCTCCAATCGGCCGGTGGCTTTCTGTTCCCCCACCTTATTGGACACCCGCAGCGTGGCATGAGCCGATGGCGCATCAAGACGAAGATCCGCCTCAATTCGTGAGTGCGGCACATCCAGCATGGCCCAGCCCTCGACACGCCCTTCCACGCCGTCTTGCGCCTGCATTGCCCCTTGCGCCAGATCAAAGCGCAAGGTTTGAAGTGCCCCTGTTGGCGACAAGTTCGCCAAAAGGCCGCCCTCTATCACGGCCAAATCATGCTTGGCATGGATCGCGGCGGTCAGATGCGTTCCTTTGACCGTTTGTTCCAGCGCCGCATCATCTACCGTCACCTCCACCGGCCCCGTTCCGGTGAGAGACAACGCAATATGCGCCGTCCCGATGGTCAGACGATCCAGCGGCAAGAAAAACGGTTGGTCCGATTGACCCTGCATAGCAAGGTGATAGCCCGCCACATTGAGCGATCCTTCCGCATCGGCCGCCACATCCGCCTGAATCCGCCTAATATCAAGGGATTGCACGCGCCCCTCCAATATATCGGACAGATCAAATCGTGCCGTACTATCGAAAAGCAGCGCTTCATCCGCACGGCCTAAAGCAATCCGGCCAATCCGCACGCCTTCGCCCCACTGGATCTGCACCCGCTGGATATCAACCTGTTCAAACCCTGCGCGCAGCAATGCCTGTGTCAGCCCCATGCGCAGCAAAAAAGAGCTGGCCAGAAAACCCGCCACCAAAAACAGACACAAGCAAGCAACCGCCCATAAGGCTGCCCGATAGATGCGTTTTCGTGCCGATTGTGCCATTGCTTTTTCTGGGCTTTCTTCAGATCTTTCATCAGGTATTTCTTTTGGGCTTATGGCAAGGCATTGCCGCAAAAACCTCGCCTGATTGCCAGCCTATTCCACAGCGCCTAAAAGGCAATAGAGAGATTGATCGATCCAAAGGCCTGGGCCTCGCTTTGAAGCTCGAATTCGCGGGACCGGTGCACATAGCTGTATGACAGGGCAAAGCGGTCATAACTCAGCGCGATACCGGCGCTGATCTCGTTCACGAACTGTCTTTTGGCAACCGTATGGCCATTATCGAAAATACCACCATCCAGAAACATATTGCGGGCCACCGCCCGTGTTTCAAAACCGCCGAAAATATACCAGCCAACGCCTGTTTTTTTGGCCCTTAGAATTTTACCGGTGCCGGTGGCACTGGGATTGATGCGCGGCGGAAAAGCATGGGGAAGAAAATTGCCAATCCTGCCGATAACACCCGCATTGGCATCAATAAACACCGATCCCAGATTGGCCCCAAAACGCGGCGAAACATCCATAGAAACCGGGCCGAACAGATTTGCCACGTCATAAAACCACGCCCGCTCATAGAAAATTTGCAAGGTTGGTTCCGTATCAATCTGAAACTCCCAGCCTTGAGGCTCAGGCGAGCCGGTAAGCGTATGCACGAATTTCTGGCTGCGCTCCGCCAAAGCAGGTGGCCCCGTCACCCCAACGGACAATGTGAGGGTTTCTTGCATATTGCCTACCTGTCCTGACGCACCGGCTTCGAAATACAGCCAGCCCGCATAAGGCCGATCATCCAAAATTCTTTCCTTAATGGTGATATCCGCAGGCGCAAACATGCTTTGCCCCACAGCCATGAACAGGTCCGTATCCTCGCTTTTCGCCCCGGAAGGCAAAAGACCGGATACAAAAGAAAAGGATTTGGGGCGGTCTTGCGGGGCCAGCGCCACCGCCAGCCTGAAACCGTTGGTATACCAACGGTCTTCACCGTCACCATAAAGGTCGTTTTCACTTTGAAAGGAAATCACCGAACGCGCTTGTTCGCGCTCAATCGGGGCCTCTTGGGCACCCGCTCGCCCCGAAACACAGGACATCGCAATAAAAAATGTAAGGAGCACCGCCCTCAGCGCGATTTTGATAAGCGGCGAGATTTTCGAACATGTCTTATTCAGGCGATACAATCTGTCAGCATCTATATTTATAGGCGAATTCCCCGACACATCCGTTCCTCATCAAGAATTGCGCAAACCGCTTCGTTTCATACTTTTTTTGGAAATAATTTTTTAAAAAATATCATATTTTTCATATGGATAATATTTTTATTTCAAATTCAAAAAGTTTGAAATATCAATTTCAAGTTGTACTTTTATTACAAATATCCTTTTCGTGAGGTTCCGTCACACTTTAGTGATCTGTAATTTTATCGAATTAATTTAAATTTTTTTTAAACGTTTACGGGCCCTTTATGAGCACATAAATACGACAACTGGAGGGGCTCCACGTGACGACAAAAACAGGCATATTCTCTTTATTTAAAGGAGAGAATGATTACTTTAAACGACATCTACTGACAACCAGCGCTTTATTATCCATTGTACTCACGCGATGCCAGCTTGGGCACAAGAGAGCCCCGATGATGCACAAGCGCGAATCGATGCCTTGGAGCAACAGCTCGAACGCGTTCTCGGCGTGGTACAAGATCTGAGCGCCGAGATCAAATCATTGAAAAACAGCACTCAGGCTGTCGCCCCGGCTCCCAGCCCTGCCACGGCGGATGGATTAACACCCATCGACTTGTCAGAACGCCTTGATGCCGTTGCGGCATCTGTCGAAGAAGCCAATACCCGCATCGATGATGTGGAAGATATTGCCTTCGATATTGACGAGCGTGTGGGCAGCCGCGCCCTTGTGCGCGCCTTCGATGCCAAAAGCTTCGATCTGGGTGGCTTCATCCATACGGCGGCTACCTTTGTAGACGGTCAGGAAAATGACGAATTCGCCGTGAACCGGCTGTTTTTCGGTTTGCTGGCCAGCGCCCAGCTTAGTGACAAATGGTCTTTGTTCGTAGGCCAGGCCTTCATGCGCGACTCTGATGTCAATTATGGTGATCCCGGCAACCGGCTGGACCCGAATTTCAGCATCGTCAACAAAACACCTTTGATGCTGGCCTATGCCACCTATGAACATAGCGATGCCTTGACTGTGGATGTCGGGCGTTTCCTGACACCTCATGGCATTATCAATATCGAGCATTTCCCGGCTATTTTGCTGGACCCTGAACAGCCACAATTCCTGCGCCCCTTCAGCGGCCAGACGATTTTTTCCAATTTCATCAATGGTGCAAAGGTCAGCGGGCAAGTGTATAAGCCCAACGGCATTAACGGCACATTGGGATATTCCGTATATGCCGGCACCTACACAGAAAACAGCGATAGCGTGAATTATGGTGGCCGCGCCTTCTGGAGCTTCGGCGACACAGGTGTCACCATAGGGGCCAATCTGGGTGGCGGACGCCGGGATGGGGCCGATAGTGATTATGTGCTCTATGGCGCCGACCTGCTCTATGACAAAGGGGCCTTCCAGTGGAAAAACGAGCTTTTCATCACCGATGAAGATTTGGGCGGCGATCGACTGGCTTTCTATTCCCAGCCCGCATGGCGTTTCGCCGAAGGCTGGACAGCGTTTTATCGCTTTGATTTCCTGGATGATGGCACCGATGAAGGGGATCGCAAAGAACATGCCGTGGGACTTACCTTCAAGCCCGTTCCACAAGTGCATCTGCGCGCCATTGCTCGCCTCAATCGCTTTGACGCCGGCGGAGGGTTTGAACAGGCCAATGCTGAAAACTATCAGCTTTCCGCGACATTCTCATTTTAAGGGGGCAAGGATATGAAACGACTTTCTTCTCAAATCCTTCGCTCTTTGAGCCTTGTTGCCGCATTGGGCCTTGGTGGCACCATGGCAACAAAGGGATGGGCGGCCGATTATGTGGTGTTGATCAATAAGGCCAACCCCACGGAATTGAGCGGTGATGCAGCGGTGGACACCATTCGCCAGCTTTATCTGAAAGAGCTGTCGAACTGGCCCAACGGGCTGCATGCGGACCCCTTCGCCCGCGAAGGGGGATCGCCTGCGCAAACGGCCTTTATAAACAACGTTCTGAAAATGAGCCCGACGGCGGTGACCGACCATTGGACCCGTGTCAAGCAAACCAAAGGGGAAACACCGCCCCGGGAAGTGGGCTCGGAACGCATCCTGTTTCGCCTGATCGGCAAATTCGAAGGGGGCTTTGCCGTCGTTAGCGCGGAAGAAGCGGCCTCGGCACCTGATACTGTAAAAGTTTTGCTGACCTTCAGCGACTAATCCGATTTGGAGATTTGAGATGTTCACCAAACTATCTCGTGCTTTTTTCTCCCTTTCCATCAAAGGGAAGACCCTTCTCCTTGTCGGTGTCTTGGCAGCATTGTCCACAGGCGGCTTGTTGGTGGTGCAATTCCAAATTGCATCAAGCCGCACAGCCATTACCGAACAAATGTCCTATCTGGATATTCTGGATCGCACAAACCGCGTGCATCAGCCTTCAGCGACATGAAATACTGGTTCGCAGATCTGGCCAATAGCTTATCCAGTGAAGCGGAAGAAAATGCCAGCACCAGTCTGGCAGCCTTCCGCGAGGGGGTGCAAACGCTCGATGCTTTGAAAGGCGACGACAGAGACACCCTGATCGCCAATGCCATGCAGATCGAAAAGCTCTCTCTTGATGCTTTGATGGAATATATGACGGAAGAACGTGCGGCCGGTGATGCTTGATGGCACAGGCCCGCACGCTGATTTCGGAAAATGACCAAATCATCCGCGATGTGCTGGAAAGCAGCCGGGCCTTTGCTGCCGAAGCCGCTTTGAAGGTTGATGCGGATAGCCGTCTGGCATCTGTTCTGAGCTTGATCACCTTGGCGGTGGTTTTGTCCTGCGCCGGGCTGATTTTGGTTACCACCTTGAAAGCGATCGTTACGCCCATCCGGAACATCACCACAGCGATGATGGCCTTGGCCCAGGGCAATAACGACAGTGACGTTCCTTATCGGAACAATCCCGGCGAACTGGGCGATATGGCCCGCACCGTGATGATTTTCAAAGAAAATGCCATCAAGATCGAGCAGATGAACACCGAGCGTGAAGCCCAACGCGAAGCCCGCGAAGCCGAACGTCGGCGGGCAGAAGCGGAACGCCGGGCCGCAGAAGAACGCCAACAAGCCGAGTTGGCCCAACAGGCAGAACAGCAACGCCAAATGGCCGAAGCGGTGATCGATCTGTTGCAAGGCCGGGTGTTCTCCTCTTTGGATCAGGTTGTGGCCTCTGCCCATGAATTGGAAGATGCCTCCACCACCATGAACAATGCGGTCACCACGTCGCAAAACACGGCTTCCGATGTGTCCAGCTCTTCGGAAACCGCCTCGTCCCACGCCCAAAGCGTTGCATCGGCTGCAGCGCAAATGGCGGCCTCGGTTCAGGAAATCGCCTCCCAGATCGCTGCGGCAACCCGTGTCACCAGCGAAGCCGTGGCCCAACAAGGCCGCGTCAAACAGACCGCTGTGCGGATGGTGGATCTGGTTGGCGAAGTGACCCGCGTTGTGGGTCTGATCGACGAAATTGCCGATATGACCAATCTTTTGGCGCTCAATGCCACCATTGAAGCGGCCCGTGCCGGCGAAGCAGGGCGCGGCTTCTCCGTTGTGGCGGCAGAAGTGCGGACTTTGGCCGGTGAAACGCAAAAAGCCACGGAAAGCATCTCCCGCCAGATTGACGAGATCCATTCCGCCAGCCGGGAAACCGCCTCTGCGGTGGATGAAATCGGATCCTCTATCGGGCGGATCGACGAAGTGTCTACGGCCGTGGCCGCCGCCATCGAAGAGCAACAAGCCTCTACCGATGAAATCAGCCGCTCCATTGCGGAAGCCGCCGACAGTACATCGGGCATTTCCGAAATGATCGTCAGTGTGGTGCGCGAAATCCAGCAATCGGGCAGCAGTGCCTCGCATGTATCGGAACTGTCGCAAGCGCTTATTTCTATTGCTTCGGGCTTGCGCGGCGAAGTGGAAAGCTATCTCAATACGCTGAATAGCAATAAAAGCGCGGCCTAAGCGCACCCACGCGCTCGTCTTTTTAAAAGGACAATCGGAGCCTCGACTGTCATGAGCATTGACATTCGGGGCTCCGCCCTGCATATAGGGGTCGTATTTCTCGCGATCACGCGAACCGTCGCCTTTGTTTTGCGACCATTCATCCCGAGATTTTTTCATAATAATTTCCATAGCCCGGATGCGTGTGGGCTACGGCAGAGCGCCGTACGTCCGCCATTGATGGCGGGGCGTTTGGTGTAGAAAGTATATCTACGTGACGAACACGACTTTTTTCGACCTTGGCATTGCCAAAGGTATCGCGACCAATCTTGAAAAACTTAACATCACCTCCCCCACTCCCATTCAGGCCCAGGCCATTCCTCCGCTTCTGGAGCGGCGCGATGTTTTGGGAATTGCCCAGACAGGCACCGGCAAAACCGCCGCCTTTTCCCTGCCTCTTGTGCATTTACTGACCGAAGAGCCCGCCGCCTTGAAACCGGGCCGCACACGGGCGCTCGTTCTGGCCCCGACCCGCGAGTTGGCCCAGCAGATTTCCGAAGCCATTCGGCAATTCTCCAAAGGCCGTCGGATTTCCCAAGCCGTAGTGGTGGGCGGTGTCCCCATTGGCCGTCAGGTGCGCGATGTATCGCGCGGGCTGGATATTTTGATTGCAACGCCGGGCCGCTTGCTTGACCTGATCAATCAAAAGCATGTGCGCCTTGATGTGTGCAACTTCCTTGTTCTGGATGAAGCGGACCGCATGCTGGATATGGGCTTCATCAACGACATTCGCAAAATTGTCGCCCTCTTGCCCAAGCAACGGCAATCCTTGCTGTTTTCCGCCACCATGCCCACCACCATCCAGCGCTTTGCCGATGAAATCCTGAAAAACCCGGCGCGCGTGGAAGTGACCCCGGAAACGGTGACGGTGGACCGCATCGATCAGCAGGTCCATCATGTGGCGCAGAAAGAAAAGCGCTCCTATCTCACCAAGATGCTGGCAGATCCGGACATGCAACGGGTGATCGTCTTTAGCCGCACCAAACATGGTGCCGACAGAATCGCTACACAGCTTGAACGCGCTGGCATTTCCGCTGAATCCATTCATGGCAATAAATCCCAAGGCGCACGCCAACGGGCTTTATCCAGCTTCCGCAATGGTCGCGCCCGTATTCTGGTGGCCACCGATATTGCCGCCCGCGGCATTGATGTGGACAACATCACCCATGTGGTAAATTTCGATCTGCCCCATGAACCGGAAAGCTATGTGCATCGTATTGGGCGCACGGCCCGCGCCGGAACCCAAGGCATTGCCATCAGTTTTTGCGATGCGTCGGAATATCCCTTGCTCAAGGATATCGAGCATCTGACCAAACGTCCGCTGACACTGGCCGGTGGCACGCCTCCCGCTTTGGCGGATATCCCGCGCAAAGCCAAATCAGCCCGTGGTGGTGGCGGCCGCAAGAAAACCGGTTGGCGCCCCAATACCGGCCCTTCGCAAAACCGTGCGAAACCCGGCGGTTCAGCCAATCGGCGCAGTGCACCGCGCAGAACCGCCTCGGCCCGCTGAACGCCTTTTAAAACATCCGGTGGCCTTGCCGTTTTAGCGCAGGGCCACCGTTTCCCGATAATCGGAACATGGGTTTTCCAACCCAGCGTTTCTTCAATCCGGTGACGCAAGGCATCCGCCGCCGCCGGCTCTCCATGGGTGATGAACGTACATTGCGGCGGCGCTTTGAAATGCCCAAGCCATGCCATCAATTCATCGACATCCGCATGGGCCGATAACATGGACAAAACATCCACTTCAGCTTTAACCGGAATATAAGACCCGTGAATCTTGATGCTTCGCGCGCCGGAGATCAAGGAATCCCCCCGGGTTCCCCCGGCCTGAAAGCCCGTGAACAAAACGCTGTTCCGTGGATCGGGCAAATAATGCTTCAAATGGTGCAAGACCCGCCCACCCGTTGCCATGCCACTGGCAGACAAAATGACCTTGGGCATGCTATCCTTGTTTAAAGATTTCGACTCCTCCGCTTCCCGCACATAATGGGCTTTGGAAAAAATGCGTTGGCAATCTTGGGCCGACAATGTGTGATCCCCGATATGGCGACAGAACAGCTCTGTGGCATTGATGGCCATGGGGCTATCAAGATAAATGGGCAAATCGGGAATACGCTTTTGTTTCTTGAGCCGCGCCAGATAAAAAAGCAATGTCTGCGCCCGCCCCACAGCGAATGACGGCACCAGAACCGTTCCGCCGCGGGCCGCAGTGCGTGCGATCACATCGGCCAAGCTCTGTTCCGCATCACCGCCATCATGCAAGCGATCGCCATAGGTGGATTCCACCAACACATAATCCGCACGGCTTATAGGGGTGGGAGGAAGCATGGTCGGGCTTTCCTGCCGCCCCAAATCTCCGGAAAATACCAAAACACGACCGGCTATGGTCAGTTCGACAATGGCGGCGCCCAAAATATGCCCCGCAGGATAAAACACCACGGATATATCGTCTTCCACCGATTGCGGCATATGAAAAGCGATCGGATGCAAATGATCGAGCGCCTTTCTCGCATCCATCTGGGTATATAAAGGCTTGACGGATTTGTGTTTTGAATAGCCATGACGGGCAGCAAATTCCGCATCTTTTTCCTGCAAGAACCCGCTATCCGGAAGCAATATCTTGCACAGATCGCATGTTCCCGGCGTTGCATAAACCCGCCCCTTGAAGCCGTTTTTGACCAGCAAGGGCAAATAGCCGGAATGATCGATATGGGCATGGGTCAGGATCACCAGATCAATGCTTTTGGGCGACACTGGCAAACGGGCCCAGTTACGCAAGCGCAATTGTTTATAGCCTTGGAACAACCCGCAATCGATCAGGATGCGCTTGCCACCGGCCTCCAAAAGATATTTGGACCCGGTAACCGTACCAACCGCCCCAAGAAATGTCAGTTTCATAAGCCCCCCCCCTGCTTCAGATCATCGCCAACCCCGAATCTACAGATAAAGAGAGTGGTTGTACGATTGTTTTTCCAAAGCGCGAGGCTGCAAACCCATAATGGCCGCCATTATGGGTTTACGCCCTAGAACCGGCCTGCCTGATAATCCTGCACAGCCTGCACCAATTCAGCGCGGCTGTTCATCACAAAGGGGCCATGCCGTGCGATGGGTTCATGCCAAGGCTGCGCGGCCAAAAGCAGGGCTTGCGTTCCGGCCTCTGCCTCAAGATGCACCCCGTCGCCCACGCTTAGAACCGCAAGATCGCCCTTGGGCACCCTATCGCCCGCCACCAGCAGGCTGCCTTCACAAACAATGCACAAGGCGCTGTGATCATGGGGCAAAGCTATCTCCAATGCGCCTTTCGCCTCCCAGGATATATCCAGATACAAAGGTTTGGCGACAATGCCCGTAACCGCACCGACAATGCCATTGAATTGCCCGGCAATCACCTGCGCCTTTATGCCCGGCACCGGCTCTGTCACCGGAATGTCGTCGCTTTTGATATCCTGATAGCGCGGCGCGCACATTTTATCCTTGGCGGGTAGATTGACCCAAATCTGAAAGCCGCGCATCAGGCCATTTTCCTGTTGCGGCATTTCCGAATGGATAATGCCCCGCCCGGCTGTCATCCATTGCACATCGCCCGGCCCCAAATCGCCAGAGCGGCCCTGATTGTCTTGATGCTGCATATGGCCCGCCAGCATATAGGTAACGGTTTCAATGCCGCGATGGGGGTGTGAGGGGAAGCCCTTGATATAATCGGCCCCGTCTTCCGACCCGAATTCATCCACCAGCAAAAACGGATCCACATGATCCAGATCCGGCGTACCGATCAGGCGTTTGATGCGCACCCCTGCGCCATCGCTCACAGGTCTTGGGCGAATATGTTTGAAAACGGTGCGGTAAGCCATGTTTCAATCTCCGGCCGGGGCTTCATTTACAGCAAGAGATAATATAATCGGTTCAATCAGGGCTTAGGAGAGCCAATATCCGCACAAACAATTTCCCACAGGGAAACAATAAGCCGCAAAGTACGGCCTGTTCCGCTTGAAGCAACGGCCTCAACTGGCCGGTGCCATCAGATTCTGGTCGGCATCAGATGGCAGATACATGCCGCGCTGCCCCCGTACCGGACGGAATTTATCGGTAATCCCCAAAACCGTTTCCGCAGCGCCAAGGAACAAGGCCCCGTCATCGGGCAGGATTTTCCGCATCCGTTCCAGCACATTGGATTTGGTGGACTGATCGAAATAAATCAGCACATTCCGGCAATAGATCACATCGAATTTCCCAAGGGGCGCGAAATTGTCCAGAAGATTGAATTCGCGGAAGGTGACCATTTTGCGAATATCTTCCGACAAGCGCCACACATCCCCTTCCTGCTTGAAATGCTTCATCAAAAGCTGGATCGGCAGCCCTCTTTGCACCTCGAATTGGGAATAGATGCCCTCTTTGGCTTTTTGCAGAACCGGACGCGCGATATCGGTGCCGATAATCTCGAATTTCCAATCGCGCCATTGTGCCTCTTGCTGCTTCAACACAAAGGCAAGGGAATAAGGCTCCTGGCCCGTTGAACAAGCAGCACACCAGATCCGCACCTTTTTTGTTGCCGCACGGCGCTGGCGCAACATGGGAAGCACCTGATCACGAAACAGATCAAACGGCGTGCGATCCCGAAAAAAGAAGGACTCATTGGTGGTCATCGCTTCGGTCACATCGCGCATGAGCTGTTCGGATGCAGATTTTCGCAGCTCTGCGATCAAACCATCAAGGCTTTCCATGCCTGAACGACGCGCCAAAGGCGTCAAACGGGATTCCAGCAGATACACCTTGTCCGGGTTTAAGGTCAGGCCGGACCGCCGCCGCAACAAACTACTCAGGAAATCGAAATCTTGCGGTTTCATAGGCCGCCTCCGAGGCTTTTGACGATGACCCCCGCCATGTCCGATAGCGGCACCACTGCGCTGCACAATCCTGCCGTTGCCACGGCTCCCGGCATTCCCCATACGACACTCGATGCCTCATCTTGTGCGACCAGCGTGGCACCAGACCCAACGAGATCACGCGCTCCGCGCAAGCCGTCATGCCCCATACCTGTCAGAACCACCGCCAATGCCCGTGCCCCATATATACCGGCCACGCTGCGGAACATGGGGTCCACTGCCGGCCGACAGAAATTCTCTTGCGGGTTTTGATCAAGCGCCAGAACCGTCCGCGCTCCCTCACGCCGCACTGTCATATGATAATCGCCCGGCGCCACATAAATATGTCCCGGCAATAAAGGTTCGCCATCTTGCGCCTCCGAGGATGGAAGGCTCGATGCCCGCCCTAAATGATCCGCCAGAATGGATGTGAAGGTGGCGGGCATATGCTGCACCACCAAAATCGGGGTGTGCTTGACCGAATCCTTGATGCCGCCGATCAGCTTGATCAAGGCCTGCGGACCACCGGTAGACGACCCGATCACCAGAATATCGGGTTTGGATTTGGAAGGTGGCCGCAAAACGATTTGCCGCTCCCCATTCGGGGCAGCCATCCGCACGGGCTTTGGGGCGGCCTCCTCGCTGCGCCGTGCAACCACCGTATAATTGGCTCGCGCCCGCGGTGCAGGTGCTTTCGTCGCCCCTTCCCGCAAAGACGGAACACCGCCGGGAACTTTGCCGCCGGGCATATCCTCGCGCCGCGTCCGCCGCCGTGCCGCCGCATAAACCTTTACTTTTTCCACCAGTTCCTGACGGAAATCGATATTGGCATTCACCGCCCGTGTGGTTTCCGGCTTGGGCACATAATCGGCGGCCCCCATCTGCAAGGCACGCAGGGACACTTCCGCATTCTTGCGGGTCAGCGTGGAAGCCATCACCACTTTCACTTGTGGGTCGGCTTCCAGAATTTTGGGCAAGGCCGTCATGCCGTCCATCACCGGCATTTCAATATCAAGGACGACCACTTCCGGTTTCGCCGTTTCCAAAGAGCGCAGCGCCATCAAACCGTTCGATGCGGTTGCAACCACTTTAATCGTGCCGTCTTCTTCCAGATACCGCGTTAAAAAACCGCGGATAACGGCACTGTCGTCCACCACCATAACACGAAAGGGCGCAGCCGTTTCACCGGCTTTCGAAGAACGAACAGAACTATTCAACGATACTGACACAGGCAGACATCCGGCTGGCTCACATCAATCCGACTTGAGCAAATTTGGCTTCGATAATTTCACGATCGAAAGGCTTCATGATGTATTCATCAGCCCCGGCTTCCATCGCTAGGCGAATATGGTTCATATCGTTTTCAGTGGTGCAAAACACAATCACAGGCTGACGAAGATCCGACCGCCCCCGAATTTGCTTCAGGAATTCCAAGCCATCCATGACCGGCATATTCCAATCCAGCAAAACCACATCGGGCGACATCCGTTCGCAGGCCCCCAAAGCATCCTTGCCATCCACGGCCTCTTCAATGGAAAAATCCAGTTCTTCAAGAATACGCCGTGCGACTCGACGAATGACTTTCGAGTCATCAACCACGAGGCAGGATTTCATAGACCAGCTCCGTTTCCATAAAATGCCGACATAATCATGCCGCCACCGCGCCTTCTGCGCTGCCCAAAACCCTTTCAACGTCAAGGATTGCGAGCAATTCCCCATCAAGACGATAAATTCCCCGGCTGACCTCTCTCCACCGCTGGTCCATGGTTACCGGGTTTTTTTCCATCGTTTCATTTTCCAGATTCAGCACATCACCGACTCTGTCGATCTGCAAGCTATATGGCTCGCCGTGGAATTCCACAACAATGCTCATATCCTTACCACCATTGGCACGCGGCCCAAAGCCCATGCGTTCCCGCATATTGATGGCCGTGACGATACGTCCGCGCAGGTTCAAAACACCGGCCACCCAGCCCGGAGCCAAAGGAATGCTCGTAATCTTTTGCGCGCTCAACACATCCTGAACAGCCAATACGGGAATCCCCAAAAGCTGGCCTTCAAGGCGCATCGTGACAAATTCATGCCCAAGGGAAGAAGCCATTCTCAGTCCTCCTTGTAATCTAATTGAATTCAAGCCGCATCGTCATGCAGCTTGATCTGCTGAGACAGGCTTTCCAAAAGCGCCTTACGGTCGAATTTCGCAATATAATCGTTGAAGCCCGCCGCTCGCCCGCGCTCCAGATGTTTGGGGCTTGAGAAGCTGGACAAGGCAACCAACGGGGTATCGGCCCAACGGCCATCCTTTTTCAAAATATGCGCCAGTTCAAACCCGTCCATGCCCGGCATATCGATATCGGAAATGATCAGATCGAATGTTTCGCCCTCTTCCCGCAAATCCAGAGCCGCTTGCGCATGATCCACACAAACGAGGCTATAGCCCGCCACCTTCAGCAAGGGCTTCAGCATATTTCTAAAGAAGGCGCTGTCGTCGATCAGCAAGACACGGGTGCCGCGCGTGGGGGCCACATCGGTATTCTGATCCCGCGATTTCAGCCAATCATCAAAAGCTTGCGCCAAATAATAGGCCACATCGATCACTTCTGTGGCCTTTTCGCCAATGATCGCCGATCCGATCATGCCCGGCTTGCCCGAAACGATTTTGATTTCCGCATGGTCTTCCACGATGTCGAGGATCTCGTCCACCGCCAGACCCATGGTATAATCGCCATCGGTAAAGACCAGAACCGCCTGACGGCCTTCCGTGCGAAGCCCGGTCAAACCATCGGCCAAAATGATCGGCATCAAGGCCCCGCGATATTGCACCACATGGCGGCCATCGGACATTTCGATCTTGTCCACTTCGATGTCTTCCAAGCGCGCCACCAGCGGCAAAGGAACAGCCTTGCGGCTATTTTCGCCAGCCCGGAACAACAGCAAGGATTCCGATTCGTCGTTGATGGTCAGATTTTCCACCATCGTTTTTTCTTCGACCGCATTGTTTTCGCCAGCCACACTGGAGCTGGCGTTTTCGGCAATACCATTGGGATCCAGGATCATGATCACAGAGCCATCGCCCAGAATGGTATTCCCTGAATAGATCGACAGATCCTTCAAGATGGGCGCAACAGGCTTCACCACGATTTCTTCGGTATCAAACACCTGATCGACAACGATCCCGAAGGTGAAAGCGCCAACCTGAGAGACAATGATGAAATCATCGGACGCGGCGTCTTCGCCTTTCCCTTCCGATGAATCGAAGCCGAGGATTTTGTTGAGATAGACCAGTGGCAACAGCCGGTTACGCAAGCGCAGAACCGGCGTATCCTTGATCCGCTCGATCTTGTGGTCGCTGCCATCCGCGGCCCGCACAAGCTCCAGAACGCTGATTTGCGGAATGGCAAAACGCTCGCTGGAGGCTTCAACAATCAGGGCCGACACAATGGCCAAAGTCAACGGGATCTTGATCTGGAACGTGGTTCCTTTGCCCTCTACCGAGGTCATATCAATGGTGCCGCCAATTTTTTCGATATTGGTTCGCACCACATCCATGCCAACGCCACGCCCCGACACACTGGTAACAGCCGCAGCGGTGGAAAAGCCCGCATGGAACACGAATTTCTGGATCTGCGCTTCGGACATATCGTCCAGCTCGGCTTCCGTCGCCAGCCCTTTTTCCAACGCTTTCTTGCGAATTTTGTCGGCGGCAATGCCACGGCCATCATCACGAATTTCGATGATAATATGCCCGCCTTCATGGAATGCATTGAGAATAATGGTGCCATGATCCGGCTTGCCCATCGCCACGCGCTCGGCAGGGGTTTCGATGCCATGATCGGCGGAATTGCGCACCATATGGGTAAGCGGATCCTTGATCAGTTCCAGCACTTGCCGGTCAAGCTCGGTTTCCGCACCGCGCATATCCAGCTCGATCTTTTTGTCCAGTTCAACCGCCAGATCGCGCACGATACGCGGCAGCTTTGCCCAGGCATTGCCAATGGGCTGCATGCGGGTTTTCATCACCCCTTCTTGCAATTCGGTGGTGGTTTGCGACAGACGCTGAATGGGGACGGTAAATTCGTTGTCTTCCTTTTCGCGCACCATCTGCAAAAGCTGATTGCGGGTCAGCACCAGTTCGCTGACCATATTCATCAGATCTTCCAAAAGATCCACCGACACACGAATAGATTGGGACGTGCGTTTTTCCACAGAACCACTACGGGCCGCATCTTCATTCGCGGCCCCTGCACCGGCCTTGGTCTCTTTTTGGGGCGGCGCATTCTTACGCGACCCTTCAAGGGCGGCATCGCGGATCAATTCCAGACACATGGCTGCATCGTCGCGCACATCATCGGCCAGCCGCACTTCTTCAAAAACGGCCTTGGCCTCTGCAGCGAACAGATCAAATTCTTCATGCCCGAAGCCCGGCACCGATATGATCGAAGCCATCACATTGTTGGCCGCGCTTTCATCGTCTTTGAACAAAGAGGTCAAAAGACCGGAAAATTTCGCTTGGCGCAAATTGTCATCGATGCCGTCGAAAAAGCTGCCCAGCTTTGCATGGCGGGGTAAGCGCTTGGCCAAAAGATGCGCCATAACGGCAATGGTATCATCGCCCCCTGCCCGTTCATAAAGACGACCGCCAGCGCTTTCATTGCCCGCAGAAACCGCCTGCCCGTCATCATTGGCCGCCACATCATCATCGGGGCCGGGTGCCTCCATGAAGGCGCGTTCCAATTCATCCAGCGCCACTTCGCCCGGTTTCAAGGCCCGACCAAGGGTTGGCACGACTTCCAGATCCGGTTCGGGTGCCGGCTTTGCCGCTGCTTCCGGCTCTCCCCCTTCGGCAATTTGATCCAGCTTGCCAATCAGCGGCCCATCATCGCCTTCCGGTTCTTGCTCTGTGGCTTCAAGCCCGCTGAGGATTTCCTTGATCCGGTCCAGACTTTCCAAAACCACCGTCACCGCAGACGGGGTAACGCTCAGCTCGCCATCGCGGAACTTCCCAAGAACATTTTCCGATGCATGGGCAACAGATTCAAGCCGTGGCAACCCCAGGAAACCGCAGGTCCCCTTGATGGTGTGCACAAGACGGAAGATATTATCCAAGACCTCCTTGTTATTTGGATCCTGCTCCAATTTCACCAATTCCACATCAACAACATCAATGCTTTCTGCGGTTTCGGTCAGGAACTCATTAAGAAGATCATCCATACGGCATATCCTTGCGACGAGAAGACGAGCGATCTTTGATGCTCCCCCAACCATGACGGTGAAAGGAGCGATTTTCAGCGCTCTTCAAAATCGCCGCAAACAATTAAAAAGCTGTAAAATATTAGACATAAACCGGATAAAAATCACGAATCCGTGAAAACACGACGTCTGACACATCAAGCCGGAGCACCTGCTTTGCGCCTTGCTTGGTTTTACAAAAAAACAGCCTTGAAATTTGTCTCTTAGGTGAGAAAAGCGCGAAAAATGATCTTTTCCGATGTGGGCATCTCAACATCCAATTTTGTAGAAAGCTCTTTTGCCACAATTCCCGCCAAATAGGCCGGTGCCGTGCGTGGCTCCAACGCGTCTTCATCAAGACGCCCTTCCAAGGCGGCACGACAGGCATCGGAAAATATGAGACGTGGGCCAGACGCGGTAATTTCCAGCAACTGTCCGTTTTCATGCGGCGAACTTTCCACCCGGACCGCCCCGCCGCGAATAAGCCCTTCCCCGGCCAGAAGGGCCAAATTGAGAAGAAGCTTCAACGCATTTTTCGGCATAGTCTGAAGGCCGAGATTCCATTCCAATGTGATTTTGGAATCCTGCAAAAAGGCATTCAACGCCTTTTCCCCTTCTTTGGGGTCCACAGTCTGGCCAAATCCGCCGCCTGCACCAAAGGCAAGGCGGAAAAATTGCAGTCGGTTGGCCGTTTGGCGGGCGCTCTGATCCAAAAGCGATAGCACCTGATCACGCATCGTATCATCATGCTCGTCGGCTAAAATCTCGAGACCATTGGACAAAGCCCCCACAGGGCTGACAAGATCATGGCACAAACGTGAACATAACAATGCCGCAAAACTGACCGACGACATTCTACTCTCCTCCGAAAAAACTGGCACGCATCGCGTAAAATTATCTGGTTGTTGCATCTTGGAACAAGATTCTACAACACTCCATCCACTTTCATAGCCAATTTCAATCATTCGACAGCCTTCAAGGACTTTGCCATGCAAAAAACAGCCCTGACAAATCCCCTCATTGATGTGTGCATCAAAGCCGGGCATGAAATCATGGCCGTGGCCCGTGCCGGGATCACCGTACGCACCAAAGACGATAAATCTCCGGTAACCTTGGCGGATGAACGCGCCGAACGGGTGATTCTGGCTGTGCTTAAAGAGCTGACACCCGATGTGATGATCGTCGCCGAAGAACAAGCCGCAGCTGGGGGGCTTCCCGATCAGGTGGATGGCCCCTTCTGGCTGGTGGACCCGCTGGATGGCACCAAAGAATTTTTGAAGGGCGGGCAGGATTTCACGGTCAATATCGCCCTGATTGAAAATGGCGCCCCCACCTTTGGCATCGTTTATTGCCCGGCCAATGGACGGCTGTTTGTGGGCGAGCAAGACAAAGGCGCATGGCAGGCGGTCATATCCGGCGATGACCGGATCACCGAAAAACGCGCCATCAGCACCCGCCCCTGCCCTTCGCAACCGAAAATCGTCGCCAGCAAGTCCCACCGCAATGCCGAAACCGATGCCTATCTGGCCAAATATCCCGATGCGGAGCTGGTTTCCATCGGCAGTTCCTTGAAATTCTGTCTGGTGGCCACCGGAGAAGCGGATATTTATCCGCGCCTTGGCCCCACCATGGAATGGGATACCGCCGCGGGCCATGCCGTGCTTTTGGCGGCAGGTGGCCGTATGGTTGATGAACAAGGTGCCGATTTCGGCTATTACAAGCCCGGCTTCAAAAACGGTTTCTTCCTGGCCTGGGGCGATAAAAACACCCGGCCCGAAGCCCTATAGGCTTCAAGCCCGTTTCATAAGCGCTTCATCATCTTGCGGGCGGATCGTTTCCTGAAAGCGGACAGGACGACCGCCCGCTGTCCCCACAAGCTCGTCTTCACGCATCACGATCCGGCCACGCACAATGGTGGCCTTGGGCTTGCCGGTCATCTGCATGCCGGTGAAAGGGCTCCACCCGCACCGAGCGGCGAGCCAGGTTTCTTCCACCGTCCAGCTTTTCTTGAGATCCACCAGCGTGAAATCTCCGTCAAAACCGACTGCCAAGCGGCCTTTATCGCGCAGATTGAACAACCGGTTGGCCCCGTGGCTGGTCAGATCCACCAGCCGCTCCAAACTTAACCGGCCTTGCGCCGCATGGGTCAGAAGCAAGGGCAAAAGCGTTTGCACGCCAGGCATGCCCGATGGTGATGCCGGATAGGCTTTGGCCTTTTCTTCCCGCGTATGAGGCGCGTGGTCCGAGCCGATCACATCCACCCGACCATCGGCCACAGCCGCCCATAAAGCATCGCGGTGCCGTGCCTCACGAATGGGCGGGTTCATCTGGGCATAGGTCCCAAGCTGCTTATAACAGTCTTCCCCTGCCAAAGTGAGATGCTGGGGCGTGGCTTCGATGCTGGCGATGTCCTTGTTTTCAGCAAGAAACGCCATTTCTTCTGCCGTGGTCACATGCAGCACATGGATGCGCCGCCCGGCCCGGCGCGCCAAGCCCACAATACGCTTTGTCGCCAAGAGTGCCGTTTGCACATCGCGCCAATCCGGATGGCTGGAAGGATCACCGGCCCGACACACGGATTTCCGCACATTCAGCCGCTCTTCATCTTCTGCATGGATGGCCACCCGCCGGCACCCCGATTGCAGGACCCGCAACAAAGCCGCATCGTCGCTGACCAGAAGATCGCCGGTGGACGAGCCCATGAACACCTTGACGCCGCAGCAGCCTTCTTCTTGTTCCAAAGCGGCCAGTGCCGCTGCATTGTCGCCGGTTGCCCCAACATAAAAGGCGAAATCGCAAAACATGCGGTCACGGGCGCGCGATACCTTATCCGCCAAGGCCTCTGCCGTAGAGGTGGACGGCTTGGTATTGGGCATTTCAAACACTGCCGTCACCCCGCCCATCACGCGGCGATGCTGCCACTTTCCAGATCTTCTTTATGTTCATTGCCCGGTTCACGGAAATGCACCTGAGTATCGATCACACCGGGCAGAAGATGAAGCCCGGTTGCATCCATATCCTGCGCGGCCAAAGTGCCCTTCAGGTCACCAATGGCGACGATACGGCCATCGCGCACCGCCACATCCGCCTTCCCGATCCCGTTATGCGATACAAGCGTTGCATTGCGGATACATAAATCGACGGTCTGGCTCATGGGCTGTCCCCTTAATCTCCGACGCGGTTGTCCTTGGGTCTAGCCTGATCGCCCTTTTGCCTCAAGCAAGGATATTTTCGCCCCTTCACATCGCCCCGACGAAGGCTTAACTGTGAGCCGCAACTAAAAACCCCAAGGAAGCCCCTATGCCCACGCCCATTGCCGCTTGTAAATTGCACAATCGCGCTGTTTTGAGCATCACAGGCCCCGATAGCCGGGATTTTCTGCAAGGCATTTTAACCAATACGATCATTGCCGCAGGGCCGGATCGCGCCCTTTATGCAGCTCTTTTAACGCCGCAAGGCAAAATGCTGTTCGATTTTTTCATCACAGCCCATGAAGAGGCCCTGTTGTTCGATTGTGAATCGAGCCGCAAAACCAACCTGATCAGGCGGTTGATGATGTACCGGCTGCGGGCAAAAGCCGAAATCACCGACCGGTCCGACGATTTTTCCCTATGGGCCATCCCCCGCACAGAGCACAACGATCCCGTTTTTGGCGATTTGGCAAAGGCAGGCGCTGCGAAAGCCTTTGAAGGCGGGGTTGTTTATTGCGATCCGCGCGATCAGGAAATGGGCTGGCGCGCCATTCTTCCCCAAAAGGCAACGATCTTCACCGATCAAGCATGGAGCCATATGAAAGCCTGCGCCTGAGCCGGGGCATGACCGATGGCAGCCGCGACTTTGTACCGGAAAAAACACTGGCCTTGGAAGCCAATCTGGATGTGTTCAATGGCGTTGATTTTTCCAAAGGCTGTTATGTGGGGCAAGAACTGACGGCCCGCACCAAACACCGCGGCAAGGTGCGCAAACGCCTTGTGCCCATCGAAGTGGATGGCACGGCACCACAAAGCGGCACGGCCATCGAACAGGATGGCAAAACCGTGGGAGAAATCCGGTCCAGCCATAAAAATGCAGCCATTGCCCTCTTGCGCATGGAGGCGCTTGAAGGCCCCGCATTGATGGCCGATGGCAAGGCGGTAACGGTGCGGCACCCATCATGGCTGGACGGGCTTTGAAACACCGCTTAAACTTCGCTCTATAATTGGCATCTGTTTTGGGGAGGCATCATGACAAACAAAAAAGCCCGCAAAGACGCCATGCGAAAAGGCGATAAACGGCTGCTTATCATGGCAGCCATTGCTGTGCTGGTAATCTTGAGCATTTATGTGCTGATGGATTGACCGGCCTCAAAAAGAACACCCTTCATTATACGTAAAATTGACGTTCAAATAAAAATATGATCCACTTCGCCTTTATGGGGAAAAGAGGTGGGTCATGTCTCATGATATCGATCTGAAAACATTTCTGTCTTTCGATCAGATGATCGCGCCAACGGTTATCAAGGTGGTTTACTGGATCGGGCTGGCGTTCATCAGCCTTGGCTCCCTGATCACCTTCCTTACCAGCTTTGTGGTCATGGGCCACAATGTGGGCGCCGGCTTTGGACAAATGCTGTTAAGCGTGATCGGCTTTGTTCTTGGGGTGCTCTTTTGGCGCATTATCATGGAAATCTATATTGTATTCTTCAGCATCCATGATCGGCTGTCGGAAATCCGCGACCGCTTGCCACCGCCTGTGAATCAGCCATAAGGCCAGCCCCTAATCTGGGGAAGAAGGCGTTTCACGGCTTTGAAACTGCACCGAAGCCCGCAATTGATAAAGCTTTGGAACGGCGTTTCGCTGTCCAGATGCCGGAGCGATTTTTCCGAAAGAGCAGCCAGACCATCGCGCCCAATATGCAAAAGCAAATTGGTACGGCCCCAGCTTTTCATTTGATCGCGGCGATTAAGATCACGCAGCCCTTGCGTCTTTAGCCAATGTTCATGGGCATCAAGCGCGGCGATCAAGGGGCCAATACCCAGACGCGGATCAAGGGTCGAGACTTGCAACACCCTTGCATCCCAATCGCCGGGATGCAGCCGCAAGGATAAAGCCCCTTCCAGATCCGCCACCGCCTTGGCCGCCATGTCCCCCAAATCCGCCTTGGTAACCACAAACATATCCGGCACCTCCATAATGCCGGATTTCATGAATTGCAGGCTATCCCCCGAACCGCTGAACGCAGAACACCACGCTATCCGCCACGCCGGATATATCGGTTTCCGATTGCCCGACCCCCACCGTTTCCACCAGCACCCGATCAAACAAGGCGCGCATCAGGATAATGGCAGGAAACGCACTTTCCGATAATCCGCCCAACTGCCCACCGGCAGCCATGGACCGGATGAAAAGATTTTGATCTTCGGGGTCTGCGGCCATGCGCATCCGGTCGCCCAACAGCGATCCACCACCAATTTTCGACGATGGATCAACCGCGACAACCCCCACGCTTTCGCCCATAGAACGCCAATGGCGCACAAGGGCTGCGGCCAAGGTGGATTTTCCAACACCGGGTGGGCCGGTCAGCCCGATGACATGGCCCTTCGGCGCATGATAGGCCGCATCCAAAAGCGATAAGGTGGCACGGGCATCCGGGGCCCTTTCCAAATCGGAAAGCGCCTGCGCCAAGGCCACCTTACCCCCCCGGCGCACGGCATCAAGAGACGCCGCCCCGGCCATGGATCAGCGCCCTGCCTTCAAGGCCGCCTGCGCTGCCGCCAAACGGGCGATGGGCACGCGGAACGGCGAACAGGATACATAGTCCAGTCCTGCACTTTGGCAAAAAGTGATGGAATCGGGATCGCCACCATGTTCACCGCAAATGCCCAATTTCAGGTCCGGCGTGGTTTCACGCCCGCGCTCGGCCCCGATCCGCACCAATTCGCCAACGCCTTTTTGGTCGATGGATACAAACGGATCGCGGGTGATGATCCCATGCTCCACATAAAGCGGCAGGAATCCGCCCGCATCATCGCGGCTGATGCCAAAGGTGGTCTGGGTCAGATCATTGGTGCCAAAGCTGAAGAAATCTGCCTTGCGGGCAATTTCATTGGCGGTCAGGGCCGCACGCGGCAATTCGATCATGCTTCCCACCAAATATGTGAGGCGCTGGCCTTTTTCTTCAAACACGGTTTCCGCAACGGCTTCGATACGCTCGCGCAGGAAAGCCAGTTCGGATTCCGTGGCCACCAGCGGCACCATGATTTCCGGTGTAATGGTGCTCCGAATTCCTCGCCCACGGCCAGTGCCGCCTCGAAAATCGCCCGCGCCTGCATTTCATAGATTTCCGGATAGGCAATGCCCAAACGGCAACCGCGATGGCCCAGCATCGGATTGGCTTCCGTCAGATCCAGCGCGCGGCGACGCAGATGCTCCGCATTCACATGCATGGCCATGGCCACTTCGGAAAATTCTTTTTCCTCTCGCGGCAAGAATTCATGCAAGGGCGGGTCCAGCAAGCGGATGGTGACCGGCAGGCCGCGCATGATGCGGAAAATCTCGCTGAAATCCTGCCGCTGATAGGGCAGCAATTTATCCAGCGCCCGGCGACGACCCTCTTCATCCTCGGCCAGAATCATCTGGCGCACGGCAATGATGCGGTCCCCTTCAAAGAACATATGCTCGGTCCGGCACAGGCCAATGCCTTCCGCACCGAAATTACGCGCCGTTTCCGTATCATGGGGGGTGTCCGCATTGGTGCGCACCGCCATGGTGCGATAGCGGTCGGCCCATTCCATCAGAGACGCGAAATCGCCGGTCAGTTCCGCCTTCAAGGTGGGCACATGCCCGGCCATCACCTCGCCTGTACCACCATCGATGGTAATGGTATCGCCGCGATAAATGGTGCGTCCACCCACGGTCATTTCACCGGCTTTCACATCGATCCGCAAAGAACCGGCACCCGAAACGCAGGGACGCCCCATGCCACGCGCCACCACGGCCGCATGACTGGTCATCCCCCCGCGTGAGGTCAGAATACCGCGCGCGGCGTGCATGCCATGAATATCTTCCGGGCTGGTTTCCACGCGCACCAAAATCACCGCCTCGCCTTCTTTGGCGCGGGCTTCCGCTTCATCGGCGGTGAAAGCCACCGTGCCCGATGCCGCCCCCGGGGACGCCGGCAAGCCAATGGCAATCACATCGCGCTGGGCATTAGGGTCCAAGGTGGGGTGCAACAATTGATCGAGGGCCGCCGGATCAACGCGCATCACCGCTTCTTCTTCGGTAATCAGCCCTTCCGCCACCATATCCACGGCGATTTTCAAAGCGGCATTGGCCGTGCGTTTGCCCGACCGGGTTTGCAGCATCCACAATTTGCCGTTCTGGACGGTAAATTCGATGTCCTGCATATCCCGATAATGGGTTTCCAGCGTTTGAAACACGCCCTTCAATTGCGCAAACACCTCTGGCATGGCCTCTTCCATAGAGGGTTTGGCGCTATTGCCGTTTTTCCGGGCTTCGCGGGTCAGATATTGCGGGGTACGGATACCCGCCACCACATCTTCGCCCTGCGCATTGATCAGGAATTCGCCATAAATCATCTGCTCGCCGGTGGAAGGATTGCGGGTAAAAGCAACACCCGTGGCCGATGTTTCCCCCATATTGCCAAACACCATGGCCTGCACATTCACCGCGGTGCCCCAATCTTCGGGGATATTGTGCAAACGGCGATATACTTTGGCGCGGTCGATTTTCCACGACCCGAATACAGCGGAAATGGCGCCCCAAAGCTGCTCTTGCGGGTCTTGCGGGAAGGGCCTGCCCAGATGGGTTTTCACTTCCTGTTTGTAAATCTCTACCAGATCGCGCCAATCATCCGCATCCAGATCGGTATCCAGATCCACGCCTTTATCGAGCTTCAGATTTTCAAGGGCTTCTTCGAACAGGTGATGCGCCACCCCCAGCACCACATCGCCATACATCTGGATGAAGCGGCGATAGCTATCCCACGCAAAGCGCGGATCGCCAGAGCGATTGGCCAAGCCCTCCACCGTTTTATCATTAAGGCCCAGATTGAGCACCGTATCCATCATGCCGGGCATAGACACCCGGGCACCGGACCGGACCGACACCAGCAAAGGATTTTCCGCATCGCCAAAGCGTGCGCCAACGCTGTTTTCAATCAGGGAAAGAGCCGTTGAAATCTGTTCGTCAAGCGTATCGGGATACGCCCGCCATGGTCATAATACCAACCACACATCTCGGTGGTGATGGTAAATCCCGGCGGTACCGGCAACCCTATGGATGACATTTCGGCCAGATTGGCCCCCTTGCCCCCCAGAAGATTTTTCATATCGCGCGTGCCTTCAGCCGCGCCATCCCCGAATGAATAAACCCATTGTGTCATGGCAATCGCGTTCCCGTTCTGCACCGAAACTTCCCCCTGCATTTGTCACAGGGCTGAGACTTCCATAGCGCGTTCAAGGCGCTCTGTCCCCACCTTCGACAAAGAAAATTGCCGCAATGCAGAAATTGTCGGGAAAAAACGCGATTTCCTAGCCAAATCGACCGGTGACATAGGCCCGGGTCTGTTCTTTTTGTGGTTTCACAAAAATACGGCTGGCCAGATCGAATTCCACCATTTCGCCCAGATGCATATAGCCCACATGATCGGAAATCCGGGCTGCCTGCTGCATATTATGGGTAACGATCAAAATGGTGATATTATCCGCCAGTTTTTCGATCAGATCTTCCACCTTGGCGGTGGCGATGGGATCAAGCGCCGATGTGGGCTCATCCAAAAGCAACAATTCAGGTTCAGGAGCCAGGGCGCGGGCGATGCACAAACGCTGTTGCTGCCCACCCGACAAGCCATAGGCGCTTTCCCCCAAGCGGTCTTTCACTTCCGTCCACAAGGCCGCGCCGGTAAGAGCAGCCTCCACCTTGTCATCCAGCACAGACCGCTTGTTGATGCCGCGAATACGCAAGCCGGCAGCAACATTTTCGTAAATGGACTTGGGGAAAGGATTGGGCTTTTGGAACACCATCCCCACCCGCAGGCGAATCAGCATGGGATCGGTTTTCGGGCCAACGATATTATCGCCTTCCGGATACAGATTGATGGCCCCGTCATAGCGGTTGTTGCGATACAGATCGTGCATCCGGTTAAAGCAGCGCAAGAGCGTGCTTTTGCCACAGCCCGACGCCCCAATCAGGGCGGTGACCTTTTTGTCATGCACCGGCAGATTGATGCCTTTCAACGCCTGAAAATCGCCGTACCAGAAATTCAGATTCTGCACATCGGCGCGCAAGGCGTTTCCTGTTTCGGCCTGCGCATCACCACGGCCTTCCACAAGCTGGCTCAGATTCAAATCGTTCATGCTGCCTCTCTGGCTTTCGGACATTGTGGGGCTCTTGGGATCTACGGTCATCACAGCACCTTACGCAAGCGATAGCGGATATAAATGGCGACGGAATTCATCAACAACGTCATGCTCAGCAGCACAAGACCCGCCGCCGCCGCATTCACATGGAACGATGCCTGAGGCCGGGAAATCCAGTTGAACATCTGAATGGGCAACAAGGAGAACGGGCTTTCCAGCCAATCGAAATTGATGAACGGGATCGTGTCTTGCACCGGCGAAGGGGGCAAGAAGGCGATGAAGGTCAAGGCCCCGATTGTGATCACCGGCGCCGTTTCCCCGATGGCACGCGACAGGCCCACAATGGCCCCTGTCAGGATGGCCGGACGGGCGCTTGGCAAAATATGGCGCGACACCGTTTGCCACTGATCCGCACCCAAAGCATAAGAGCCTTCCCGCATGGATTGGGGCAGGCTGCGAATCCCTTCACGGGTGGCCACAATCACGATGGGCAGAATAAGCAAGGCCAATACCATGCCTGCCACCAGAATGGTTTGCCCCATATTCAGACCATAGACAAACAGCCCCAGCGCCAAAAGCCCATAGATGATCGAGGGCACCCCGGCCAAATTGGTGACATTGATTTCGATGACATCCGTCACCCAGTTTTTGGGCGCATATTCTTCCAGATACACACCGGCGGCCACACCGAGGGGAATGGCCAGGGCGGCGGTCACGATCATCACCAAACTGGTGCCCACCCATGCTGATAAGATACCGGCCCGGGCGGCCCTGCGGGATGGGAAATTCGTCATAAAATCCCAGCTAAGACGGGGGATCCCTTGGGATGCCAGATCAAAAATCAGCGCCAACAGCGTCAGCATGGCAATCAACAGCAGAACCAGACCAGCGGCCACAAAGGTCGCATCCGTCCGTTTGTTGCCCTGTACAATCTGCGAATAGCTTTTCATGGCCATTATCCTCTGGCGATCTCTTGGTGAACCCGCATGGATCAGTAAACCTCACGGAAGCGGCGACGAAGCCAGAAACCGGCGATATTGAACAGCAAGGTGATCAGGAACAAGGTCAGCCCAACGGCAAAAATGGTCTGATAGCCGATGGAACCATGGGGCAAATCCCCCAAACTTACCTGCACGATATAAGCGGTCATGGTGGCGGCCCCTTCGGTGGGATCAAGGGTGAAATTCGGGTTCTGCCCGGCCGCAATGGCCACCACCATGGTTTCCCCAACGGCCCGCGACATGCCCAGAATATAAGCCGCCGTAATCCCGGAAAGTGCCCCGGGGATTACCACCCTTATGGCCGTATGAAAACGGGAAAATCCCAAGGCATAAGCCCCTTCCCGCAAGGTATCGGGCACGGCACGCATGGCATCTTCGCTCACCGACACCACATAGGGCAGGATCATCACCCCCATCACCAGCCCCGGCGCCAGCATATTGAAGCCGTTCAGTCCCGGCATGAATGTTTGCAGCATGGGGGTTACGAACAGCAGCGCGAAATACCCGTAAATCACCGTGGGGACACCACCCAGAAGCTCCAGAACCGGCTTCAGACCTTCACGCAATTTCGGGGGGGCATATTCACTTAGATATACCGCCAGAACGGTTCCCGCAGGCACCGCCACCAACAATGCGATGCCCGAAACGATCAGGGTCGCCGACAGCAAGGGCAAAATACCGTAATGGGCATCGGTGAACAAAGGCGTCCATTGGGTATCGGTCAGAAAATCCCAGAGAGATACGACTTCAAAAAAGCTCAGAGATTCGGAGATCAGGATATAAACGATCGCCGCACTTACGAACACCGACACACTGGCGGAAAGAAACAGAATGAACCGCGCCAGCAAATCCTTGACGCGGCGGCGCATCAAAAAGCCGGGGTCGATGCGCACGCCCCCCGCATCCAGCGCTCCGTTTGTCGCCACAGTTTGATCAGCCATTGAAAAGATCCTGCCCCCACTCATACCAAACAGATAAAGGGCGAGGCTCGGCGCCTCCACCCTTCACACTCTCATTGCAGACTGTCTTAGCGAGATCGTTCGCTTTGAAGCAAGTCTTCGATGGAAATACCGATTTGCGATCCATTCTTGAAAACTGTTCCGGTAACACGATCATCAAAGGCTTTTCGCGCCAGATCATAGGCTTCGGCGGGCAACGGAACATAGCCAACTTCAGACACAAGCTCGGCAGCCAGTTCAGGATCAAGGAAATAATCCACGAAGTTTTGCACCACTTCGCGGTTATCCGCAGCTGCCTTGCTCACATAGACAAAAAGCGGGCGGGACAACGGCTGATAGGTGGAATTTTTCGCCGTCTCGATAGACGGCAGAACCGGATCGGCATCTTTATATTTGATGGGAACGGGCTTCAGCTTGTCGGTATTCTCGCTCAGATAAGCGAAGCCGAAAAAACCCAGGCCGCCAAGCGTATTGGCAACGCCCATCACCAGAACATTGTCATCCTCGCTGGCGGTATAATCGCCCCGGCTCGCATGTTCTTTACCGACAATGGCCTGCGTAAAATAATCATAGGTGCCCGAATCGGCCCCGGCGCCGAACAAATCCAAAGATTTATCGGGGAAGCCTTCGCGGATCTGCGACCAATTATTGATTTTCCGCTGTGCGTCGGGTTCCCACATCTTTTTCAGTTCATCCACCGTCAGATAATCCACCCAATCGTTTTTGGGGTTGATCACCACGGCAAGAGCGTCCAGCGCCACCGGCAGTTCCATGAATTCGATACCGTTTTCGCGGCATTGCTCGACTTCAGATGGCCGGATAGGGCGCGAGGCATTGGTTACATCCACTTCTCCGCGGCAAAATTTCTTGAAGCCCCCGCCGCTGCCCGAAACCCCTACCGTCACGCGGTATTTGCCGCGATATTCGATCTGAAATTCTTCGGCCATCGCTTCCGTGATGGGAAAGACCGTGCTGGAGCCGTCCACCTTTACCAGATCCTGGGCCGAAGCGCCCCCGGACATGGTGGCAAGAACAGCCGCACCCAAAGCGATTGCACCATATTTCATAGCCATAATCCTTATATGATCAGGAATCGCTGACAATTTTCCGCATGTCGCTATCCCTTTCCGTATCGGAAGAACGTTGCCGGTCGCATATGTCATGAACTTTACGATTATATTTCAGATTTGTGACAGTGCGATTGGACTTCATGCCCCAATAGCGTAAAGATAGACTGATATTCGTGACTTAGCGTGACCATAGCGATGACATATGCGCTGTCGCTCACCGGATCATTTTATGAAAGGCTAGGGAAATTCTATGCGGCACACCGTTCAGGCATATGATCAGGAACTCAATCATTTGCAGGCGATTCTCACCCAGATGGGCGGGCTGGCCGAACAGGAGTTGGCCAAAGCCATCGAAGCCCTGTCTGCCCGCGACCCGGAGGCCGCGGCCCTGGTGATCGCGATGGATAAAAAGCTTGATGCTTTGGAACTGGAAGCCGATGACCATGTGATTCAAATGATCGCACGACGCAGCCCGGTTGCCGATGATCTGCGCGATATTGTCTCGGCGCTTAAAATTGCCAGCATGCTGGAACGAATCGGCGATTTTGCCAAAAACATCGCCAAACGCGTCACGGTGATTTCGGAAGCCGCGCCGGTAAAGCCTGCCCTGACAATCCCGCGCATGGCGCAAGAAGCCCAGACCATGGTGCGCGAGGTTTTGGAAGCCTATGTGGAAAAAGACACCGCAAAGGCCGTGAAGGTATGGCGCTCCGATGATCGGGTGGATGCGCTTTATAACAGCCTGTTCCGCGAACTGCTGACCTATATGATGGAGTCGCCATCCTCCATCACCCAAAGCACACATCTGCTGTTTATCGCCAAAAATATCGAACGCATTGGCGATCAGGCCACCAATATTGCAGAAGTGATTTATTTCGCGGTGGAAGGAAAAGCTTTGGAGGACACACGCCCCAAAGGCGACATGACCTCTTTTGCATCTGTCGAGGGCAGTGAGAGCACTTCGGCCGATCCCGAGCACAGCAAAGACAGCCTCCAATAAGGCCGCCCGAATTTCAGGCCCCTTGCCCTTTCACGGGCTTTTAAAAATGGCTATGGTCCATAAACACGCAAAAGCGCGCCCCATCATGCAGGCGCGCTTTTTCGGTTAAGCCTTCTCAATCGTCGTCTTTATCCGAGGCGCGCTCGATAAAGGCGATCACATTGTCGCGGTCTTCTTCCTTGCGCAAACCGGGGAAGGCCATCTTGTTTCCCGGAATATATTCTCTGGGATTTTCCAGATAAGCAGACAGGGTATCTTCCGTCCAGGTGATCCCCGATGAGGTCATGGCATCGGAATAACGCGTAAAGCCTTCCACACTGCCTGCCTTGCGCCCGATCACGCCAAAAAGCGATGGCCCAACCCGATGCTGGCCTTCATTCACCGTATGACAGGCCTGACAGCGGCGAAAAATCTTGGCACCAATATCAGCATCCCCATCGGCCAAAGCCGATCCGGGCAAAGCCCCTAAAAACCCAAGAGACAAAGCAATCGGTGCCAGAGCTGCAGTCCGCTTCCATTCAAACACGAGTTCTTCTCCTTTGACGTTTCGTCCTGACGCGTTCTGACACACCTTGTCCTTAAGGCGCCATAGAGGCAAGGTCATGGCATGGAAACCGCACGGTATTAAGGCGGTGTATTGTCGCGCAGGCCCGCTGGAAAGCCCGTTTTCCAAGCCGAGCCATCAGCGCGAAAAAGGAGCAGATAACATGGACCGGCAAGAATTCTATGACCAAATGGCTGGAACAGGAACGTTGGATTATGAATTATATCTCAACACCCCCACCATTTTAACGGCGCAAAAACCCTTCAACGACTTTTGCAACAAAGATGAATTGCAGTTCCAGATCGTTCATCAGGTGGAAGAACTGTGGATGAAACTGATGGCCTACACGCTTTTGGACATTGATGACTATCTGGCCGAATGCAACACCAACCGTGTGCTTACATTGTTTCGCAGGGTGCATCTGTTGATGCAAATGATGACCGATCAATTAACGCTTTTGGAAACCATGTCGCCCAAGGAATATCAGGAAATCCGCCTGCAATTGGGCAATGGGTCCGGTCAGGAGTCCCCGGGCTTCCGCATGCTTTTGAAAATGCCCCGGCATTTATGGAACAGCTTCAAAAGCGCCTATCTGGATAAAAAAGGTCTAAGCGTGGAAGCCATTTATAACAGCGGCTACGACCATGGGGATGCCTATATGGTGGCGGAAGCCTTCACCGAATTCGACGAATTGTTCCAGAAATTCCGCTATCACCATATCCAATTGATCCACCGGTCCATCGGTATGGATGCCAAATCCTTGAAAGGGCGATCGGTGGAACTGCTCAAAGACGGATTACGCACCCGCTTTTTCCCCGAGCTATGGCAAATCCGCAATGAAATGACCGATAGCTGGGGCGGCAGTTATGGGGTGGTCAGGGACAGCATTTCCGGCCACTGATACCCTAAAGCAAGAATCAGTTCCCTATTTTCTCTTTCAACAGGGGAACCAGCGGTCGAACAATGTCGATATGCGCTTGCGGCACTTGTTTGACCGCTTCCAACACCACCCGCATGCCTTCAATCTGCTCGCGCACACCATGGGGCATTTGCGCCAGCATCTCTGGCGAGACCTGCTCGGCCATGCGGCGGCTTTCGGGGGACATGGTTTCAATTTCCGTTGCCATGAACGCCGCCATCACCTGATCGCCGGTCCGCGCCCAGCTTTGCACATCGGAAAAGCCGTTCGTTTTCACCAGATCCATCATGGCGTTGAAATTTTCAGGGCTGTTGTTTTCCAGCCACGCCGCCCCGCGACTATAAGGGGTAAAGCCGCTTTCCGGTGTGGGCCGCAAGGCATCCTGAAAGCCAGCTGCCTGACCGGACTCTTGCAGATTTTGCCCCAAGGCAATGATACCGGGCAGGCTTTCAATAAAGCGCTCTACCATATCTGTGTTCAAATCCTGCGCCCGGGCCGTGTGTCCCCAGCCACCTGTACCAATGGCAACCAGCATCACGAACATCATCACATACCGCATCATCACGTCCACTTTTACAAAGGTCTCTTACGCCCGGATAAAAAAGGCAGAGCATATTTCCATAGTTGAGAATCTTTACCGCAACACGCCCAATTCGTCCACCGGCCAATCCAATTGCCCGCCCCATAGATCAAAGACCAAGGCAATGGCTATATAATGGCGGCAGCCGTGATGGATTGTCGCGCCCTTGCGGTTGCTCTCTGTCTTTTTACCACCATATCTTATATAAAGTAGATGAACCGTGCGGAGGCTGTTTTATGATCACTCTCCTTCGGGCCGCTAAAAGGTGTGGCAACCGATGCCCGCCCCTTCGAGAGAGTATCGATAATCAATGACAGTTTCCCAGTATCCCGGTGCACCGGAGCGCTCCATTAAAAAGCCTCAGGCCGAAATTGAATGGGCGTCAACCGTTCCTTTCATTCTGGCACATCTTGCGTGTTTCGCCGCCATCTGGACCGGCGTTCATCTGGGCGATATTCTGATCGCCATCAGCCTTTATGCCGTGCGTATGTTCGGTGTAACCGGCGGCTATCACCGCTATTTTTCACACCGTACCTATAAAACAGGGCGGGTGTTCCAGTTCATTCTGGCCTTCATCGCCCAAAGCTCGGCGCAACGCGGCGCTTTGTGGTGGGCCGGAACGCACCGCCACCATCATCGCTTTTCCGATACCGAAAACGATGTACATTCACCGGTGCGCCGCAGCTTTCTCTATTCCCATATGGGCTGGATTTTCGACCGCAAACACCGCGATACGGATCTTGCCGCCGTGCCGGATCTGGCAAAATTCCCCGAATTGGTATGGCTGGATCGTTTCCGCTATCTGCCGCCCATCACTCTTGGGGTGGCTGTGTGGCTCCTTGCCGGCTGGTCCGGCCTTGTGGTCGGGTTTTTCTGGAGCACCGTTGCTCTTTGGCACGCCACCTTCTCCATCAATTCCCTCGCCCATGTGCATGGCAGCCGCCGCTATCTGACCGGCGATCAATCGCGCAACAACTGGTGGCTGGCCCTGCTGACCTTTGGCGAAGGCTGGCACAATAATCACCATCATTATCAAAGCGCCGCCTGTCAGGGCTTTCGCTGGTACGAGATTGATATCAGCTTTTATATCCTGAAAGGCCTGGCGGCTTTCGGCATCGTCCGTGAACTGAAAACGCCCCCCAAAGCCGTTGTGCATAATGAACAGCGCCTTGGCCGCGCCGTGGTGGAAAAAGCCGCTACCGAACTGGCGGAAAGCTTTCAGGTGGATCGCATCGCTCAGGAATTGCGTCAGGCATTCATGGATAAGCGGGCCAGCTTCGATGCCTCTATGGAAGATTTTTCCCATAAGGTGGAAAACTGGCAGCACGAGATGAATGCTCTGCTCGACCGTTGGCATCAGCAGCTTGATTACAAGATGGAACATGCCCGGCAGGAACTGGATGATCTGGTGCATCGCACCCATCTTCAATCTGCCTGCCTTGCCCACGGGGGTAGACTTGCGCAGCCGGGCCAGCGCCATGTTTGTTCACACACCATCAATGAACGACATTCTGGACCGCGCCCGCCAGATTATGGTGGAAACCGTGCGGGATGTGGCTTTGAAAGCCCAAACGCAGCCCATGCCCATGGGCGCCAAGGGCTGAAACATCACCATATAGAGATGGCCTAAAAAAGGGGCACCGCAAACAGGCGGTGCCTCTTTTGTTTTAAGCATCCGTCCGCGCCTTCCTAGAAAGACACACCAACGGAAAACACCACCGTGGCATCCAGAAGATCGCCGGTTTTGCTGGTGTCGATATAACTTGCGGAGAAATCCAGGCTTTTCCAAGATGCGCTAAGCCCTAAGCTCCAGTCCACTTTATCATCGCCGAAAGCCCCGTCCTCCCACCCGATGGAACCGATCAGGGAAAAAGGCGTGTCGCCAATGGCCAAAGCACTGGAATTATAGAGATAGATATTGTCGGTGCTGCCGATATTGCCCTGATCGGGGGCATAGGCTGCTCCGAAACTGGTGCTGAAAGCGCCGAAAGTGCGCCCCACCGAGATATAAGCTCCACATAATCGGTATCCGTTCCGCCGGGAAACAGATAGGCGGTCACACCGGCGCTAAGATCAAAGCCTTTCCATGTGGTTCCATAGCCGAAATTCACATCCACTTCGGTTTCCGAGCCATTGAAGCTCTCGATGCTTGATCCCCACACGCCAAGATAAAATCCCGGCTCTGTATCGACGGTGAAGCCGCCCTGAATGGCGATATCCTCATCGCTTAAAGAAACGCCCCGGAAGCGGTAATCCGAAACCAGTGCCGCATTGCCGCTAAAGATGAAAAAGGGCGTTTCATCTTCGCTTTGCGCCAGACTGGCCGGTGCTGAAAACAAAAAGGATATGGGGATAAAAGCAAGGCAGGACCGGCGCAGGATATGATCGTTCAGAAGGCCGGGCTTCAGGCAAAGGGGGGCTGTGCGTTCCATAAGGCTCTCCATGGACGGTTAAGATCGTTGGGAAATGTTCAAGTCTGGATGTCGGCGTCTTTGTTATGGCCGACAGATATTCCGCCCCGTCTGGGGAGCGGTGGGGCGGGAACGTCAAGGCTGCTCAAAACCCCGTTCCCACCCCCAAAGCCGGTTCAGCCGCCGCGCAGCTTTTGTGAACCGCCTCCGAACTCGGGATAAGCTTCAAGCCCAAGCTCTGCGATGTCGGACCCCATGGTTTCGGATTCAGCATCCAGCCGGATGCCCATGCTGTATTTCAGCGCAAACCATAGAGCCGTGCTGGTTATGATGACAAAAGCCCCGATGGAAACCACGCCCACAATCTGTGTGATGAAGCTGGCGTCCCCATTGGTCAATGGCACCGCCAAGGTTCCCCAGATGCCGCCCACCAGATGAACGGAGATGGCCCCCACCACATCATCGATCTTCATCCGGTCAATAAACGGCACGGCAAATACCACAAGCGCAGACCCAACCGCCCCGATCAGAATGGCCTGCCCCACCGTGGGTGTTAATGGTTCGGCGGTGATAGCCACCAATCCGGCCAATGCGCCATTCAGGCTCATGGTCAAATCCACCTTGCCATATATCCAGCGGGTCAAAGTTACCGCCGTCACCACGCCGCCTGCGGCTGCCATATTGGTATTGGCAAAAATCTGGCTGATGGCGATGGAATCCGCGGCCGAGCCCAAGGCAAGCTGCGAAGCACCATTGAATCCGAACCATCCGAACCACAAAACGAATGTGCCAAGGGTTGCCAAAGGCAGGCTGGAGCCTGGAATGGCACGCGGACGGCCCTGCGCATCATATTTCCCAAGGCGCGGCCCCAAGATGATGGCCCCGGTAAGCGCAGCCCAACCGCCGGTCGAATGCACAAGGGTAGAGCCTGCAAAATCGGCAAAGCCCCGTTCGGCCAGCCAGCCGCCCCCCCAATGCCACGAGCCCTGAATGGGATAGACCAATCCGGTCAAAAGGGCGGTGAACACCAAAAACGGCACCAGTTTCACCCGTTCGGCCACTGTTCCCGACACGATAGAGGCGGCGGTTGCCACAAAGACCATCTGGAAAAACCAGTCCGATGCCGCTGCATAACCGGCAGAAAAATCGCCGTCCTCTGCCAAGGCTGCACCATCATCAGGCGACCAAAGACCAAAGCTGCCCAGCAATCCGCCATCCACACCGTCATACATCAGACGATAACCGATGAGGAAATACATGATCCCGGCAACGGAATAGAGCGAGATATTCTTAAGGCAAATATCCGCCACATTTTTCGACCGCACCAAGCCCGCTTCCAGCATACAAAAGCCGGCGGCCATCCACATCACCAGAAATCCACCGATCAGGAACAGCAATGTATTGAAAACAAAGGCTGTTTCTTCACTTACGGCGGCAAAGGCAGGCACCGGAGCCATAAGCACGGCACCGGCCAAAGCCACTCCGCCAGCCCGGTGTAGCGTTTTTCTTCCAAAAAAGGACTTATAAAGCGGCATCGTCGGCTTCCTCTGTTCTGATGCGCAGGGCAAATTCAACGGGCAGGACGAAAATCTTTCCGTCTCCCATTCTTCCGGTCTGCGCGGCTTTTTTGATTTCCTCGATCGCCGCCTCACATTGATCCGAGGCAACGACGGTTTCGATCTTGATCTTGGGCACGAAGCTGATGGCATATTCCGCCCCGCGATAGATCTCTGTATGGCCTTTCTGGCGGCCATAGCCCTGCACTTCGCTGACGGTCATTCCCTCTACCCCGATGGCGGAAAGGGCATCCTTGACCGCCTCTAGGCGCGAGGGCCGCAGCACAGCAACAATCATTTTCATCGGCGCATCCTTTGCATGTCTTTATGTCGTTAAGGCCGGACGAATTATCTGATTATTGTGCGCTGCAAAATTATGGTTTATAGTCCCCAAACGGGTGACAAACCGCAGATCTTCTAAAGAACTGTTTTTCATGGTGAATTTCAGATGCGGCCGGAATCCGGTGTTTTGTTGCGACGCAAAAATTGCCGGGACACACATTTTTTGCAGGGGAGGCGCATGTCAAAAAAGCAGGCAGACGATTCCCAAAACATGCATATGGAATCCCTGATCGAAGCCATTGGCCTGCCGCGTTTCGATACGGCTTTGCTGGCCTGTGCCGCCGCCCTTTCAGGAAGCCATGTGGTCCTTGGCTTTCTGCGCCTTCATAAAACTGTGGTGTCCCTTGTCGCCAAAGGTGGGCAGGGCTGCGAGGAAACAGCCACATTGGCGGCCTTGCGCTATGGCACCCGGCTTTGGCACGAAGATGCTTACCTGCAAAGCGGCCTGCGGCTTTTACCCGAAAGCCAAACGCGCTTGCAGATTGTCACACGCGCCAGCATGGCCCACGACCCCATGGGACCGCGTATTCTGGATTTTCTGGATGCGGGGGTGCAGATTTCATTTTACCGCCGTCTGGATGGCGGGCTTTATATCCTGCGCTTTTATGCGGCGGACCCCATTGCCCCCGTGCAGCAAGAAGCGCTGGACGCAATGGGGAGGCTGATGATGTCGGCCATGATCCGACACGGGGAATTGCGCAAACGCAGCCGCCGCGCGGTGCTGAAACAAAATGCCCGGACCATGATTTCCGACAGCCTGACCCGCGAAGACAGAAATCTGACCCCCCGTGAAACCGCTGTGTGCACCGCAACCCTTCTGGGGCAATCGGTCGAGGCCATCAGTCTGGAGCTATCCATCACCGAAAATAGCGTTCGGACCTATAAAAAGCGGGCTTATAAGCGTTTGGGCATTTCCTCTCAGGCGCAGCTTTTTGCCCTGTGCTTCAATGATGCAACAGAGCGCTGACCCTATTTCACTGTGGCGCGATAGATATGCCATGTGGCATGACCAAGAATGGGGAAGATCACCGCCAAGCCCACAGCCAGCGGCAAGAATCCCAAAAACAGCCCGGCGGTAATCACAAAGCCCCAATAAGCCATGGCGCGCGGATTCGCCGCCACCACTTTCAAAGAAAGAGCCACCGCCGTTGGCGCATCCACATGCCGATCCAAAAGCATGGGAAAAGACACGGCGCTAATGGCAAACACCAGAACCGAGAACACGGCCCCCAAGGCATTTCCCGCCATAATCATTGTCCAGCCTTCCGGCGTTGTGAACAAGCCGCAAGCGGCGCTTCGGGGGTGGCAATCGTCCCCAATGTGTAGGTGTAAAGCAGCAAAGCCGTCAAAATCCAAAGCGAGAACAAAAGCAGCAGCAACATGCCCAGAACAAGAATTTGGCTGAAGGCTGCAGCGCGAAACACCCCGAAGGCATCACGCCAATGCATTTCCCCCGTTTCCTCGCGCTTGCGGCTCATTTCATAAAGCCCCAATGCTGCAAATGGCCCCACAAGACTAAAGCCTGCAATCAAGGGATAAATAAGCGGCAATAAATCCCGCCCGGTGACCGCCGCCAGCAAAATGAAGCACAGCAAAGGATAAAGCAGCCCCAGAAACACCGCATGGGATGGGCGCTGGCTGAAATCATCATATCCGGCTTGCAAGGCGGCTTTTACATCCCCGACAGATATTTTTTTGATTTGCCTCCCTTCAGACGTTGCGTTCCCTTCATGGAAAATTGGCTGTGTCTGTGCGTGAACCATCTCTATCTCCTTCGCTGATTGCAAAAGATCACCATCTCACTCTGCGTCATAATGCCGCATTATGATCGCCCCGTCACTAGGGATGCCATCAAAATACCAACACGAGCGCGTGAAATTTTCATCCTGGCAAAACAACAAGGCTTCTCAGGCGTAGATATCCGTATCAGGGGGGCGTTTCTTCATAAGAAAGCCCCCCTCTCCGAACGAAACATCACAGGAAAACGCCAAATCATGAAGCTCAGGAAAGGATAGCCATCATGTCTATAGCCCGTATCACCGAGATTTCAGCAACCTCGCCAAAAAGCTTCGAGGACGCCACGCAGAAAGGGATTGCGCGCGCTGTAAATTCTTTACGCAATGTGAAAAGCGCATGGATCAAGGACCAGATTGCCACCATCGAGAATGATAAAATCTCGGAATATAAAGTGCATATGATGGTGAGCTTCGTTCTCGACGATTGAACGAGATCAGCAGCCCTGACTTAAGGGGCGGCGGATGTATGATCGGATAAAATACGCCAATCCTTGCCAAAACGCTTCATGGTCAGGGTGAACAACCCTTCAGAACGGCCGCCCTTTCGCTCCAGATGAAAACGCCCGAACACGATACCTGCCTCGTCGGATAATACCGTCGCTTCCAGATCGGTGAAGCGCAGCACTCCCATGCTGTCTTTTGTCTCACCATAGGCGGCAAGATACCGCTGCAAGGTGCTGTCCCACCCGCGGGTGACCGTATTTCCCGAAGCAAATCGCAAGCGATCGTTGTTCCAATAGCTGTGCATGAAGCCGCGAATATCGCCCTTGTTCCAAGCCTCGGCACTGCGCGCCACTTCGGCGATCATCTCCGCCTTGATCTCCCCTTTGGTCCCCTGTTGAGAAAAGGCAGGTGCGGCAGCCATCATCAAGCAAAAATCGTAAAAAGCCAAATTCTGTGGATCATCGTGTTTTCCTTTAAAAGCGTGAGTCGATGTGGTGCCTGTCATCAAAACCGTGTTTGCCTGGGGGAAAAGCCCCCGATGATCGAACAATATCAACGAACGGTAAGCGCCCCTTAATATATTTGGACCTAAGACAAAGAAGGGAACAAAATAGCAGGATGGGGTCCATGCCAACAGAATATCGTGAAATCGGCTTTTCCATGTCGGAATTGGCAAAAGCGCTCCATAGCCATGCCACAACCCAAAACCCGGAACTGACCCTTGATCCCCCAAGTTCCATCCGCATCAATGGCAAGGATGAACTGGTGGTGGCCATTCGCTTTGGCGATCAAGAAGAAGACCGCTTTTCCGCACTGGAAGTAACGGCGGCCCTTATCCGACATGCCAAAGCCATTGGCGTTCCCGTGGCACGCAAAGCCCGTAAGGCGCTGGCAACCAAAAACAACATGCTGATCCTGAAATTGTGGATGGGCTGATCTCAGTCGATGGGATAACGCTCCAGAACCGGCCCCAATGCCTTTTTCAAAGCACCCAGATGCGGTTCAAAATGCCGCCATTGCTCTAGCCCTTTTGTGCTGATGGGGCGGCGCACCTGCTCGGAACTGGCGGTGCGTACGGAACGGTTGGTCTTGTGGAATTCCACACAGGCCGGCTCAAAATCCAATCCGCAAAAATCCAGTATCCGGCGCACTTGCCCGTCCAGATCCTCCACCACATCTTCATGCTGCACCCGCAAGATCTTGCCGGGCAATACCCGGTCCCAATGATCCATCAGATCCACATAACCGCGGTAATAATGGCCGATTTCCTCCAGGCCATAGGTGAATTCCTGACCTTCCGCAAACAACTGCTTGAAGCCGGAAAAGCAGCAGGCCATGGGATGGCGTCGCGCATCGATAATTCTGGCATTGGGCAAGATCAGTGCAATCAGCCCGATATGGCGGAAATTATTGGGCATTTTATCGGTGAAAAACGGGGCACCCTGCCGGTGGATGCGGGTATCATCCAGATAGGTTTGCCCCAGTTCTTTCAGCTTTTCGGCACTCAAATCATGCAGATTCAAAGGATAGGCTGAAGATTTCCCGATACGTTTGCGCCCCCGCAGCCGATGCGACAAAGCCAGAATATTGGGCAGTTCCAACGTGCCGTCCACTTGGCTGTGGGACGCAAGAATCTGCTCTAATAATGTGGAGCCGGCACGCGGAAGCCCAACAATGAAAATCGGATCGGGAGCCGGACAGCCCTTGCCCCCCTGTTTTTCAAACAGCTCTTTGGAACAAATTTCGGCCTGAGCGCGCAGCTCTTCCAGCATTTGATCCGTCCGATAGGTGCTTTGGCGGCGCTTTAGTGCATTGCCCCGTTCATAATATCCAAAGGCCGCATCATAGGCCTCGCGGTCCTCATAGGCTTTGCCCAAGGAAAAACAAAAATGCACCCGTTCATAAAGCCCCATGGACGGCGACTGTTCGAGGCGCTCCATCTTCGCAAGATCGTCGTCCTTAAACCCATAGGTCTTAAGATTGGCCAGCGCATACCAGGCATCGGCATGATCGGGCTTTGCCGCAAGAGCGGCGCGATATGACGCCACCGCTTCATCCTGACGACCATAGGTTTTCAGCGCATGGCCGCGCGATGTCAGGGTTGCGGGATCATGGGGCAAAATCTCCAGCACCTGATCGAATAGGGCCAAGGCCCGTTCATAATCCCCCACCTGCAAGGATTCGATGGCATAGTTCGACAAGAACACCGGATTTTCGGGGTCTTCTTCATAAAGCTGTTTGGCCTGTGCAAGGGCCGCGGCGAATTTTTGCCGCTTGCGCAACACCTGAATATAATCCAGCCGCACCTGCTTGTTATCCGGGTCCAGTGCCAAGGCGCTTTCCAGCAAAAAATCCGCATCTTCCAGAACGCCCATGCGCACACCGACCTCGGCCAGCAACCGCATTCCTTCGATATGATGGGGATTGTTTTGCAAGAAATGGCGGCACAGCGTTTCCGCCTTTCGTATTTTCCCTTCATAGATCAGATGTGAAACGCTCAACAGCTCAGGCGGGAGCTTGGCCAGATATGCCGCCTGCGCCTGCGCATGTTTGGCCGCCGCCAGATCGCCTTTTGCCGCCAGTATCTCGGCCTGTGCCGTCCAGCTGGCGGATAAGGCGGGGTTGAACCGGCACGCCCGCCCATAAGCATGAAGGGCCGCATCCACTTGCCCCATGGCCCGCAGCAAATGCCCTTCTTCTTGAAAGCCCCGGCCAAAATCCGGCGCACTCTCGTTCAGGGCGCGTAAATGGGCCTGCGCCTCGTCATATCGTTTCAGATAGCGGCAACATACGGCGCGCATATACAGCTTGTCGATAAGCTCCGGCGTTGTGCCCCCGTCTTCCCAAAGCGCCCCCAATGTCGATAAGGCATCCTCGAAGGCACCCTTCATCATCTGGGCACGCGCCTGTTTCAGAGCCGCTTGCACATCGGTTTTCTGATCGTGGTCTTGCTGCATCATATGTCCAATAAAACGGCCGCCCCCTTCGAAAAGGGAGCGGCAGCTTATCCTTGGTTTTGGCTCTCCGTCAAAAAGCGTCAGATCTGGAAGCCAACCCGAAGGCCGATGGTGCGCGGGCGAATGGGTGTAATGCGCTCCCGATCGAATACAAAATTATTCGACAATTGCCCGACCGTATCATTGAGATTTTCGCCGTAAATCTCGACAGACCAGTTGGCTGCCGTAATCCCTGCCGACAGACCAAGCGTGGTATAGCTGTCAATGCGGGCTTTGTTGATCTCGATGATATCGCTCCATGATGCGCCAGAATAAACCAGTTTCGGCATCACATGGGCGGTGTAATCGTCCATCACCGTCCATTCATAACGCGCCCGGAGATTCCCCTGGAAACCGGGAGCAAAGGCCAGTTCCGACCCTTCCACCACATCATTGGTGGGGGTAAGAACATCGGTGATTTCCGTATCCAGAACCGAGAAGCCGCCATAGAGCGACAGCCCCGGAATGGCTGCCGGGAACCATGTCACATCGCCCTCAACCCCGAAAATCTCGGCATTTGCGGCATTATCGGAGAAGAACAGATTGGTGATGCTGGGATCAAAAATGGTGGTTTGCAGACGATCCACCTTCACATAGAAGGCGTTGCCATTGAACCGCACAGAACGATCGAACAGGTCCATTTTCCAACCCAGTTCGTAATTCTCCACATCATCGGTATCCAGCGCAAAAGGCACGGTGAAATTGTTCGGCCCGACAGCCCCACCGGGTCGGTTCAAAAGCCCCGGCCGGAAGCCTTCGGAATAGGTGGCGTAAAACAACAGGTTCTCTGTGGGTGTCCAATTCAGGGTGGCCTTGAAGATCACCCCATCTGTGGCCGCTTTATCGGGCGCACCCAAAGCATTCAACACCTGCTGTGCTTGTGCTTCGCTCAGACCCGCCGCCATGATCTCATCCAGCGTTTGGCCTTGGGTGAAGGTTTGATGCAGGCTTGTGTCGCAACTGCCGCGAAAAGTGAACTGACCATCACCATTGAATTGATCGCTGATATCAGTGCCAAAGGCGTTGATATCGGGCTGGAAGCTGTTACAGAACGAGCCATTGGCCCCGCCTTCCAGATCCACTTCGATATCGTAATAACGCGCCCCCAAAACAACAGACAGCGTATCGGGAATGGCAACGAACGTGGCTTCACCAAAGAACCCGTATTGCTCATCGGTGCGCTTCACATCATTGCGGAAGATCACCCCATCGGGGAATGGGCCGGGATCAGAGGTAAAGCCCGTGGTGAACGGGAAATTGGGGAAAAAGCCCGGCGACCCGAAAATATCGGCGTTTACCGAATTCACATAGGTGAAATCATTGCGTTCTTTCAAACTCAGATCGCTGTAGAAGCCACCCACCGTGGCATAAATGCGTTTGTCTGCGGGGGTGGTGAAGCGCAGTTCATGGGTTTGAACCGTGGTATCGGTTTCGGAATCCACAAACAGATTGGGCGGCTGACAGGTTCCCGACGGTGCGGCACTGCCCGGATAGGTTACGGAAGAATCGCAAATATAATAAGGCAGATACTGGCCGGCGAACAGATAGTCGGAATAATCGACGCGCTGTTCAGTATCGCGGTCCGTATAGGCCCCGGTATAGACCACATCCAGCATGGCCAGGCGGCCTTCAATCGTCCAAGAGGTGTTGTGGAAATCGTCTTCCAACTCATCTTCTTCAAAGCGCTGGATTTCCATGTCGCCCAATTCGGGATCGGTAAAGAACACCCCATCGCTTTCAAGACTTTGGCGAGCATGGGCCACGGTCAAAGACCAGTCTTCATTGATCGCCCAATAAGCGCTGGTGCGGAAACCGGTATAAGAGGTATCGTTGAAATCTTCTTCCACAAGGCCGGAATTATCGGCTTCAAGGAAAGTCACACCTGACAAATCCGCTTGCGACTGGAATCCGGCACGGTTGGCCGATACCGGCACACCATTGGCACGCACGGTCCCTTCCGGGCGGAACCGCGCCGATTCCGAAGCATCGCGCGTACCCAGAACATTGTCGATATAGCCGCCGCGATTGTCGTTATAAAACACCGCACGTACGGCCAATGTGTCATCGATCAGCGGAATGTTGATCACCCCTTCCGCCTTGTTGCTCATTTCACCGCCTTTGGTGAAAGACACGCCCATATTGGCCGAAGCCTCGAACTCATTCAAAACCGGCTTGTTGGTGATCATCCGCACCGTACCGGCCTGTGAACTGGCACCAAACAGAGTGCCTTGCGGCCCGGGCAGCACTTCCACCCGCTCCAGATCCACTGCATAGACATCCAGATTACGGCCCGGCTGCGCCAAGGGCTGTTCATCCAGATAAAAGGCTACATTGGGGGCAAGCCCCGCAACACCTGCGGTGGTCAGGTTCGGCGTTGTGGATGCAAGGCCACGAATATAAATGGTGTTTTGCCCCGGCCCGCTGCCGCCCGCCGTGACACCCGGCAGTTCCTGCAGATAATCGGTGAACACATCCACATTCAAGCGGTCCAGCTCACCACCGGTCAAAGCACTGACAGCCACCGGAATGTCTTGGCTGCTCTGGGCTCGTTTCGTTGCAGTAACGACGATTTCTTCGATCTGCGCATAAGCGCGTTCTTCGGTCTGCGCATAAGCATGCAGGCTTCCGAAAGTTGCAGTCAATGTTGACAGAAGCGCCACATTCAATTTGCTGGCTCGAAGACTCATCGGCAATTTCCCCGGTTTTCAATTATTGATGGCACATATAACGACATGATCGGGTAATTGCACGTATTTTTTTATATTATATAATTATTTAAGTGATATTTATTTTCCTAGTAAAAATATTTGAATAGATCATTTATATTCACGATAATAACTTATTAAGTATTTTTTGTGGGATACAAACCCAAATTTTCAATACAGATAAAAACTCCATCAAAAGGCCGGATTTGGCAGGCCAAATCCCCTTTTTTAAATAAAAGGCCCGAATAACATCAAAACCGGAAAGATTTGCGCCAATCATCCTTTGGATGTGGCACGCGCAGCCAATGACAGGCTGTATCCATCATTTTGCCACGGGCAAAAAAAAGGGCCATGACAACTGCCACGGCCCAAGTTCAGGGAGGAAACGCCCACGAGGGGCGGTGGAAAGGGGGGAAACCAATTCCACACCCTGAGAATTAAGCACAATTTCCCAGAATTCAAGCATAGCGACGTCACTTTCTAGTTAAACGCCTGTGACAATTTGGACCGCTTCTTGCCCGCATATCTGGAAAAAATGCTGAAACCACTGGCTTTTTCGCTCTTATAACGCGAACACAAAGTTGCAAGCACAGGCCCCTTTAGAGCCTATTCTTATAAGCCTTTTATCTTATCGGACGGGGATTTCTTGTAAGGCGGGCAATCGGGCGCTTTCAAATAAAAGGCCAAGGAAAGCCCAAGAGACACTCCTAAAAACGCAAACACAGCCCGATAGGATGGCTCTCCCATCGCTCCGGTTGCGCCATCGGTAAAAAGACCCGCCACCAGCCCGCTCATGGGCTGCAAAAGCCCCACGCCGCCCATCACCAGCATATTGCTGACCGTCATCCCGCGCCCCAGTGCATGGTCTGGATAAAGCGATCGCGCATGTGCCATGGAAACACTGAAATAGCCATTCCCTGCACTGATCAGGAACAACAGGATCGGCAGCAGCCAAAAGGGCGGACGCCCCCATATGGCCAGCAAGCCAAAGATGCCCATCACCAATGCACAGCCCGGCACCACAACCCATTTCCGCGTGTTGAACCGCCGATCCAAAGGCGCATAACATATTGGACCAAGGATAGAACCAACAGCCATCAGCAACAGCACATTGCCGCGATCAATGGGGTTCAGTCCGTAGATATCGGCCAGATACGGCCCGCCCCATAATGCCGTCATGGCGGCAACAGAGCCATAGCCCGTGAACAACATGGGCATCAAGGGCCATAAGCGACGGTCGGCAATCACACGACCCACCCCCATAAGGCTTTGGGTAATCCCTTCAGAGCGCCCCGAAGACAAAGGCTTGCCCCTGATCTGTTCAGGCAAAGTCACCACCATCAGCACCGCAAAAAGGCCCGCAAGCAGTCCTGCTCCAAAAAAGGTTCCCCGCCAATCGATCAGGTCCGCCATCATGGCCAATGGGCTGGTGGCCAGCAAAATCCCGGTATTGCCGATGGCCAGATGCATGGCGGTCAATGATGCAAAGCGTTCTGGTGCAAAGGCCCGCGCAAACACCACCATCGCCCCCATCAATAAAGGGGCGCATCCCATTCCCATCAAAATCCGCCCCAAAAGCAAAACAGGCGCACTATCGGCAAAAGCAAAGACCACACAGCCCGCCCCCACCACGGCCAACAGACTGGCCATCACCCGCCTTGGGCCAAAGCGATCCAAGGCCATGCCCACCGGCAATTGCATGAAGGCAAAGCTGAGAAAAAAGGCCCCCGTCAATGTGCCAAGCCCCGCCGATCCTATGCCCAGATCCTGCGAGAGATTAGGGGCCAGAACGGCAACGGAATTGCGCAAAAACTGCGACAGAATATAAGCTGGAGCCAGAACCACCAATAATCGAAGCAGCATTACCGCACTCCCAGAAATATTTTTGCGCGCCGAATAAAAATGGTTTCAAAAGCGGGCATGTACAATTTGCCAAAGCCCATCAACTACCATAAAGAAAACGGGCATACACTCTCTTGATCCATTAGTCTGAAAAGCCCCACAGTGATCGAATTCCTGCTTTCCCGAACGGCACTTGATTCCCTTTACTTGCCTGCAGCCATTTGCGCCGCATTCATTGCCTTTGCCCCTACCCGCGAAAAGCCGCATCCAACGGGGCTTGCCATTAGCCTTGCCTTTTTGATGGGGCTTTTGATGGTGCGCCCCCTGCCCGTCTGGCCACCGGTGGGGGGCATTGGTTATCTACCCTTTTTGGGCCTTTTGGGGCTGGGCTTTGGATTAGCCGCCGACCGGCCACGCTATCGCCTTTTCGCCTGTGCGTTGTTCGTGCTGTGCCTTCCCGCTCTCGCCACGATTCTTGTGGGATCGCAGGAATATGGCGGAAGACTTCGCGGTACTATCTGGCTGATCTATCCGCTTTTGATCATCGCCGGGATGATTGTTTTTGGCCGCCTGATCGGCACCGGATCGCGCCCGGCTGCCGGGCGGGCGCTGTTTTTTGCCAGCTTGGCGCTGGGCGTTGTGGCATGGCTTTATGGGTCACGCATCAGCTTCATGCTCTGGGTCTGGCCGCCGTCATTCTAAGCGCCCTTCTGGTGCTGCCCCGCCTGGGCCTGAAATGGCCGCTATCCGCCAGCTTTGCGGCCGGCAGCTTTTATTTCACCATCGCCGCCACCTTGATCCTGTCGCGGGATTTGCTGGCTCTGCCTGTGGCCATCAGTTTCTTTGCCTTTTTCATCCCCGGCATGGGGCCGTTCCTGGGCATGAAGCACAAGAACCACCGGTCGATGCTCGAATTGGCAGCGGGCAGTCTCATCGTGCTGGCTGCAGGCTTGAGCTATCTTTACGCCCCTTGACGCCGCGATTTTATCGAAGCGCTCAATCGGCACCCATTGTCACAACCACCTTGCCGGTGGACCGGCGCTCTTCCAAGGCCCGCAAGGCTTCAACCGCATTTGAAAGCGGTTCTGCATGCGAAATATGGGGCGTGATTTTGCCCTCGCCCAGCCATGTCATCAATTGATGCATGGAGCCCATCAGAATCTCGGGCCGCTTTTTGGCATAGGATCCCCAATAAAGCCCCACCACCGATATATTTTTCACCAATAAAAGATTGGCCGGTATTTGCGGAATGGTTCCCGATGCAAACCCGATCACAATAATCCGGCCTTCAAACGCGATGCAGCGCAAAGACTGGTCAAAACTGGCACCGCCCACCGGATCATAAATCACATCGGCCCCGCGCCCATTGGTGATTTCCTTCACCCGTTCGCGCAGATTCTCGGTTTTTGAATTGATCAGATGATCTGCACCTTTGCTTTTGGCCACGTCCAGTTTTTCGCGAGTGGATGCCACAGCAATCACCGTCGCTCCCATCAGCTTGCCGATTTCCACCGCGGTCAGCCCCACACCACCGGCAGCCCCATGCACCAAAAGCGTTTCTCCCGATTTCAGGCCCGCACGATGGGCCAAAGCCACATGGCTGGTGCCATAAGCCACGGAAAAAGCCGCCGCCGCTTCGAAAGACACGGATTTGGGAATGGGCAGCGCCATATCCGCCGCAACCAGCGCTTCTTCCGCCAAGCCGCCGGTGCCGATCATCGACATCACCCGATCGCCGGGCTTGATGCCTTTCACATCCGGGGCAACCTCCAGCACCTCGCCCGCCACTTCGCCGCCCGGCGTGAACGGCAAGGGCGGTTTTTCCTGATACAGCCCTTTAACAATCAGAATATCGGCAAAATTGATCCCGCAGGCCCGCACCCCGATGCGGATATGCCCCGATTTCATCTGTGGGCTGGCCACCTCTTCCACCTTCAGCATGTCCAGTTCGCCCGGCTCATGAACTCTGATCGCCTTCATTGGCTATATCCTTTATCAAATTCGGGGTGGCACCGATGCATCGCCGCCAAGGCTAGGCGCAAGGGCAAGACGGCGCAAGAACAAGAAGACTCATAACCACATGCAGAAACTTCCCCAAAAATATTGCAATGCAATATAGATATCCCACATACCAGATGCGGCGCATTTCACATTTTTTGCGCAAGATCCCACCATTGCCGTCCGCAATGCTTGTAATTGCGCGCTTTCTCCTTATAGTCCGCGCGCCCGTTCTTTAAGAGAGTCGAAAGTTCATGACCCTGCGAAATATCGCCATCATCGCCCATGTCGATCATGGCAAGACCACGCTCGTTGACCAGATGTTCCGTCAATCCGGCGCCGTGCGCGACAATCAACGTGTTGCCGAGCGCGCCATGGATTCCAATGCTCTGGAACGGGAACGCGGGATCACCATCCTTGCCAAATGCACGTCCGTTGTCTGGAAGGACACGCGCATCAACATCGTGGACACCCCGGGCCATGCCGATTTCGGCGGCGAGGTGGAGCGTATCCTGTCGATGGTGGATGGCGTAGTGCTGCTGGTGGATGCGGCCGAAGGGCCGATGCCACAAACCAAATTCGTTACCCAAAAGGCACTGGCCCTTGGCCTGCGTCCCATTGTTGTGGTGAACAAAGTGGACAAACCCGATGGCCGCCCCGATGGGGCCCATGAAGAGGTGTTCGATCTGTTTGCCGCCCTTGATGCCAATGACGAGCAACTGGACTTTCCCACTCTTTATGCGTCAGGCCGCGACGGATGGGCCGTTGAATCGCTGGAGGACGAGCGCAAGGATCTGTCCCCCCTCTTCGATCTGATCGTGCGCCATATTCCCACGCCAGCCCCCGTGCGGGACAACACCGCCGACAAACCCTTTGCCATGCTGGCAAGCCTGATGGAACGCGATCAGTTTCTGGGCCGTATCCTGACAGGCCGAATCGAGCAAGGCACGGTGCGTGCAGGCACAACGGTGAAAGCAATGAACCGTGATGGCAAGCTCGTCGAGCAAGGCCGCATCAGCAAGGTATTCAGCTTTCAGGGTTTGGAGCGAGTGGCGGTAACAGAAGCCCATGCGGGTGACATTGTTGCCATTGCCGGTCTGGAAACCGCCACCGTGTCCGACACGCTGGCCGATCCGACCGTAGAAGACGCATTGCCATCCTTGCCCATTGATCCCCCCACCCTTGCCATGACCTTCTCGGTCAATGACAGCCCGCTTGCAGGCCGTGAAGGCGACAAGGTGACCAGCCGGGTGATCGGAGAACGCCTGATGCGGGAAGCGGAAGGCAATGTGGCCATTCGCATTTCCCAAAGCGCCGACCGCGATGCCTTTGAAGTGGCCGGTCGCGGCGAATTGCAGCTTGGCGTGCTGATTGAAACCATGCGCCGCGAAGGCTATGAACTGTCCGTTTCGCGCCCCCGCGTTCTTTATAAAACCGATGAAAATGGCAAACGCCTTGAACCCATGGAAACCGTGATGGTGGATGTGGATGAAGCCTATCAGGCACCGTCGTTGAGAAAATGAGCCTGCGCAAAGCGGAATTGACTGACATGCGGCCTTCGGGCGGCGGCAAGGTTCGCCTGACATTCACGGCTCCGGCCCGTGGGCTGATCGGCTATCACGGCGAATTTCTTACCGATACCCGCGGCACCGGCATCATGAACCGGCTGTTTGACAGCTATGGTCCCTATAAAGGAGCCATCGCCGGACGCCGCAATGGCGTGCTGATTTCCATGGAAACCGGCAAAGCGGTCACCTATGCGCTGTGGAATCTGGAAGAACGCGGCGTGATCATGATCGATGGTGGCGACCCGGTCTATGTGGGCATGATCATCGGCGAACACAGCCGCGGTCAGGATTTGGAAGTGAACCCGCTGAAAGCCAAAAAGCTTACCAATATCCGCGCAGCGGGCAAGGATGAAGCCGTGGTTCTGACCACACCGCGCCGTCTCAGCCTTGAAGAAGCGCTGGCTTATATCGGTGATGATGAATTGGTTGAAGTCACGCCCAAAGCCATTCGCTTGCGCAAGCGCTTCCTGGATCCCCATGAGCGCAAACGCGAATCCCGCAAGGCCGAAGCCGTCGGCTGAACAAACTAATGCAGCGATAAATAAACCGGGCGCGGGATCAATTTCCGTGCCCGTTTTCTATTGCATCAGCGCCCACCCGGTCGCCAGATCCGTCGCCTCCTTCTTTCGTCATCCCGGATATTCTTTTCCGTCTCTCCCGGACACCCCTTTTCGTCACTCCCGGACTTGATCCGGGAGTCCACACCGGCGTTACCGCTGCGCACCATCAGGAAAGGCATGAGGTCTCACCTGAGTGAAAAGGGGAAGAAAAGGCACCGTCCTTAAAGGCCACAACTTCGATACGTCATATTCACATTATTTATCGTAATTTACACACCAACATGCCATAAACCTTGTTTGGGTTTTAACGACAAGGAACGGAGCGAATTCGTGGATCAGGAACAAATCAAACATCTTTGGGAAACGGCTTTGGGGCTGATAACCACATATGGCATCTCGGTTATCGGCGCCATTGTCATTCTTGTTATCGGTTTGTGGGTAGCAGGCATTGCCAGCCGCGCGGTAACCCGGATGATGGGGCGATCGAAAAAGATCGATCCCACATTGACCGGTTTTTTTGCCAGCTTGGTAAAATATGCCATCATCCTTTTCACCATCATCGCGGTGCTGCAGAAATTCGGCGTGCAAACCACCAGTCTCGTGGCGGTCGTTGGTGCCTTGGGTCTTGCCGTTGGCCTGGCCTTGCAAGGCACATTGGCCAATTTCGCCGCTGGTGTGATGCTGCTGCTGTTCCGGCCTTTTCGGGTGGGGCAATATGTAGATGCGGGCGGCATTGCCGGCACCGTACAGGGCATCAGCCTGTTTTCAACGGAAATGGATACGCCGGATAATGTGCGTATCACCGTGCCAAACGGGCAGATTTGGGGCCAGTCCATCCGCAATTTCAGCCATCATGCAACGCGGCGGCTGGATGTGCCATGCGGCATCTCTTATTCCGATGATGTGGATAAGGCGATGGAGATCATGAAAAGCACTGTCATGGCCGACAGCCGTGTTCTGGGGGATCCGGCACCGACTGTTTTTGTGGATAGCCTTGGCGACAATTCGGTCAATCTGGTGGCGCGTTTCTGGTGCAATGCGCCGGATTACTGGCAGATGAAATGGGACAGCACAAAGGCCATCAAGCAAGCCTTTGACAAGGCCGGGATCGACATCCCCTTTCCCCAACGCATGCTTCATGTGGCAGGCGGTGTTGTCTCTGTTGACCAAAAACAGAAAAAAGAAACCAAAAGTGCATAAGGATCCCCTAGCATGAGTCTACTTTATTTCCTCCTTATCGGCCTTGCGGCAGGGTTTATCGCCGGCAAGGTGATGCGTGGTGCAGGCTTTGGCCTTTTAGGCAATCTTTTGGTGGGCATCGTCGGTGCGCTGATTGGCGGGTTTTTATTCGGCCTTCTGGGGCTGCATGCTTATGGCCTGATCGGCAATCTGGTAACGGCCACTCTTGGGGCAATTATCTTGCTGTGGATTGCCGCGAAAGCCAAAAAGTAAAAGCACGTTTCAACGTCACAATCTAAACCGCGCCGGGGCATATCGCTCCGGCGCAACGGCATGGGCTGCGAGCCAATCGGGCAAATCCTCGCTTAAGGTCACCGCTTTTGTCAGCGCCGCCATAGCAGGAGCCGTCTGAATACCGTAGCCCCCCTGCCCGGCACACCATATGAACCCCGCACAATCCGGATCGCGCCCCACCACCGGAACACGGTCCGGCGCAAAGCTGCGCAAGCCCGCCCATTTACGCCCCACAGAAGGCACATCCAACGTGCTGATCCGCTCGATCCGATCAATGGTTTTGGCAATGTCCAGATCTTCAGGCTGCACATCGCAGGGATTCATGGGTGTTTCGTCAGCGGGAGACGCCAGCATCTGTCCGGCTTCCGGCTTAAAATAAAGGGTTTCATCAATATCGATCACCAAAGGCCAATCCGGTGAAATCGCAACGGTTTTCGGCTTGAATACCATGGCCGTACGGCGCATGGGCTGCAGCCCGACAGGAGCCACCCCCGCCATCCGCGCCACATCATCCGCCCAGGCACCTGCCGCATTCACCACCATCGCCGCTTTGATGGTTCCTTTTGAGCTATAGGCCATAAAACCCGAAGATATCTGCTCCAGCTTTTGCAGTCTGGCATCACATAGCAACCGTCCGCCCCCGCGACGCAGTTGCTTCAGATATCCTTGATGGATTGCCCCCACATCCAGATCACAACAATCCGGATCGTCCATCGCCCCGCTTATACCCTCCGGCCTTAGAACCGGCACGCGGGCAAGCGCCTCATCGGCGGAAACCAGACCGATAGACGGCACCGTCTTTGCCAATTCCTCTGCGCGGCGCAGGGCCCTGTCACGGTTATGGGCCCCATAGATATGCAAGCAGCCACGACCGGTCATCAACGGGGCATCGGAAAAGACTTTCGGCGGCTGGAGATAGAAAGCCTGAGACGCATTGGTCAGTGGCAAAATCGCGGGCCCGCCATAGCTTTGCGCATAAAAGGCCGCCGATCGGCCCGTGGTATGATAACCGGGCATCTCTTCGGCTTCAATCACCAGAATATCAGCGGTGTCCACCAATTGCGCCGCCGCCGAAGCGCCGCCGATACCGGCACCGATCACAAGGATATCGCATTGATAATCAGGATGAAGACTTGGCATAATGCGCTGCAATGTGGTCAAAACATCGGCTCGGCACAAGAAAAACAATCAAAGGATCAGCCATGACCTCACCGCATACATCGCCCCCCCTGCCCGCCGATAGGCTGGAAGAGCTGGCTGAATTCGCCCAAACACTGGCGCAAGCGGCAGCCAAAGCCACTTTACCATATTTCCGCCAGCCCATGGCTGTGGAGGACAAAGAAGGAAAAGCCGGCTTCGATCCGGTGACAATCGCTGACCGCAATGCGGAACAAGCCATGCGGACGCTGATTGAAGAACACTATCCGGATCACGGCATCATTGGCGAGGAATTCGGCACCAAGCCCAGCCGCTCCGGCCCTTATTGGGTGCTGGACCCTATCGACGGCACCCGGGCCTTTGTGGCGGGTTTGCCAAGTTGGGGCACCTTGATTGCTTTCAATGACGGGACGCGGCCCGTTATCGGCGTGGTGGCGCAACCCTATATTGGCGAAGTGTTCCTTGGCATAAATGGATCGGGGATTTGCCGTTCCAGCCTGAATGGCCAGATCATCAAAACCCGCCCCTGTGCGGCGCTTGGCCGGGCCACCCTGTCCACCACCGGATTGAATTTTTTCACCGACCCCGAGCGAGAGGCATTTTTAGCGCTGGAAAAAGAAGCCCCCATCACCCGCTATGGGTTTGATTGCTATGCCTATGCGATTCTGGCCACGGGCACTATTGATCTGGTGGTAGAAGCCGGGCTGGAGCCTTATGACATACAAGCGCTGATTCCATTGATTGAAGGAGCAGGCGGGCATATCACCACATGGCGTGGTGGCGATGCCCAGCAAGGCGGGCGCGTGATTGCGGCTGGCGATAGCACCCTTCATGCGCAAATTCTTGAACGACTCCGCAGCGTGGAACAGAAGTAGCCCTCCCGATATAAAGGAGCGCCGCTATCCCATATATCTGACAGCACATAGTGGCGCTCCGCAAATATAAAGCGCCTGCGCCAATCACCACCAAAGCCTTTCCTGACCAGCCAGACCTTTCAATCAACCCCAAATCCGGCTTGGGGTGGCGGGATATGCTGTGTTTGAACCTACTTGGCCTGACAGCAAGGGCGACTGCCCCCCTGACAAAACTTATTAAAGACGCTCAAAATGCCGCGTGCAAAAGGATGATTCAGGACCTTTGACCAGCCAAGGGAAAATGCCCTGTGTTGAATAGACCAACAGACTCACAAAACATTAACTTCTTTTTTCTATGACTGGATTGAATAAAGAAAACAAACGTCAGGCAAAATGTTGGTTATCTTTAATATAATTTTAGTCGTTTTACTGATCTGGGCTGCTGTCCATGATCTGCGCACGCGGTTGATTCCCAATCGCATCCCTGCGCTGATTGTCTTATTGTTTCTGCCCGCAACGTTTTTGGGTTATGTGCCCAATGGCCCACGCATCTGCTGGTATTCGGCAGTGTCTTTGCCATCACGGCCACAGCCTTTGCCCTTGGCTGGATGGGCGGCGGTGATGCCAAGCTGATCCCGGCGATCGCGCTTTGGGCCGGACCACAGCATCTGGTCCTTTTTCTTCTGGCGATGACATTGGCGGGCGGCCTGATTGCCGCAATCCTGCTGGTCTTGCGCAAGAAACCCCGAAATACTTCCATTAGTCCCTCCGAGAACCAAAGCCCAGCCGCCGCTCAAGATGGCTCTGCCGCAGCATATACGCCCAGCGTGCCTTATGCCGTGGCCATTGCCATTGGCGGTGGCGTTTTCCTTATCCAACCAGTTCTTAACGCTTTTGGCGCAGTCTTATGGCCAGTCATCGGGAACGGAGTGTAGCCAATGCCCATGCGATCCATCATTCTTGTTATTGTGGCGATTGTTCTGGCCGGGGCCACAGCGCTTCTGGCCCGCAGCTTGCTGAGTTCCAATGGGACCGAGCAACAAACCGCCACCGAAAAACCAGTTGAAACCACAAAAGTTCTGGTGGCCGCCACACAGCTTGGCATCGGCAAGATCATCGCCCGCGACGATTTCCAGTGGCAATCCTGGCCCGATGAACGGCTGCACGACAGTTATTTGGTGAACGGCCTTGTGAATGCGGAAGAATTTGTCGGCCATGTGGTGCGCACGGCTGTGCGGGCCGGTGAACCGATCACCCGCGCCCAGCTTGTTGCCCCCGGTGCGCAAGGATTTTTGGCCGCAGCGTTAACGCCGGGTATGCGGGCTGTCACCGTTCCCATCAATAATATCAGCGGTGTTGCGGGCTTTATCTTCCCCGGTGATCGGGTGGATTTGATCATGAACCATGAAATCACCGATTCGGAAGGCAACAACCGCACGGCCAGCGAAACGGTGATGGAAAATCTGCGTATTCTGGCCATTGATACCCGCACGAACAACGCCCCTTCCGAAGATGGCACCGCCCCAAGCCCGCAAGTGGGCAGCACGGCCACCTTGGAAGTAACGCCCAAAATCGCCGAAAAAATCACCGTCGTCACCAGCATTGGCAGCCTGACCCTGAGCCTACGCAGTCTTGCTGGCGATTCGGAAGATGGCACCTTGGCCTCTTTTGCGCCCAATGATGCGGTGAAATCCCATACATGGGATGCGGATGTCAGCCATCTGCTACCCACCGTTGATCCCAACAAAGACAAAAATATGGTCCATCTCAGCCGTGGCGAAGAGATCTCGGTCCTCGCCTTTCCCAAGGAGTCTGGCCAATGATCGGTCTGCGGTCCATTGCCATCGCATCCGCGCTTGTTGCGGCAAGCCTTGCGGTCCCCTTCGACGCCAGCCATGCACAAAATGATGCACAACGCCTTGATACCAATGGCGAAATTCTGGCGCTTGAAACCAATAAAGGCGTGTTGTTGCGCCTTGATCGCCCGGCCAGCGATATCTTTATCGCCAATCCCGAAATTGCCGATGTGCAGGTAAAATCGCCCCGGCTGATCTATGTCTTCGGGGTGGCACCGGGGGAAACCACTTTATATGCGCTGGGAGCCGATGAGCAGCCGATCTATTCCGCCAGTTTGCAAGTCACCACCAATCTCACCCGCCTTGATGAGCTTTATGAACAGCTTTTGCCCGATTCGTCGGTGCAGATACGCATGGTGAATGGCACGGGCTTGCTGGAAGGCGTTGCCCCCACAGCGGCCTCGGCAGAAGCGGCGGAACGCTATGCCCGCACCTTTTTGAAAATGGATGTGGTCAATCATATCAACGTTGTGCAGCCCACACAGGTCAATCTGCGGGTGAAATTCGCTGAAGTGGGCCGGTCCACCTTGAAGCAGCTTGGGGTCAACTGGGAATCGCTGTTCGATATCGGCGATGGCACCATTGGTCTGCTGACCGGTCGTAATGTTGTGGAAACCATTGCCGATCCAATCACGGGGCTTCCCACCAATGTCTTTTTGGGCGACGACACTGCCGACAGTATTCTGGGCAGTGTCAGCACTGGCAATATACAACTGAACGCAGTGCTGGATGCCTTGGAAACCGAAGGCTGATTTCTGTGTTGGCGGAACCCAATCTCACCGCCGTCACCGGGCAAACGGCCACCTTCCTTGCAGGAGGCGAATTCCCCGTCCCCATTCCCGATGAAGATGGCATTGCCATTGAATTCCGCGAATTCGGGGTGCGCCTTGCCTTTACGCCTTTTGTGGAATCCAGCGACCGCATCACATTACGCGTTGCTCCCGAAGTAAGCGAACTGACCAATACCGGAGCCATCAATATCAGCGGCATTGCCGTCCCCGCCCTATCGACGCGCCGGGTAGAAACCACTGTGGAGCTGGGATCGGGGCAAAGTTTTGCCGTGGCGGGCCTGATGCAAAGCAATCTCAACCAAGATGTGCGGAAATTCCCCGGCTTGGGCGATATCCCCATCCTTGGGGCACTGTTCCGCTCCGATGCCTTCCGGCAGCGCGAAACGGAACTGGTGGTGATTGTTACCCCTTATCTGGTGAAGCCCACCGATGCCCGCAATCTGGCGCTTCCCATGGATGGGGAGAAAATTCCCAATGATGTGGAACGTTATCTGCACAATGAAATGATCAGCTATGCCCCACGCACCCTTGATGCGCCGGGCGCGGGTCGCTCTGGCCCCAGCCTTGTTGGCCGTGCCGGTTTTCGGCTGAAATAACACGAAGGACTTAAGGCATGAGACAGTCTGTTCGGAAATTGGCACGGGTTTCGGTGGCAAGCATCGCTCTTGCTCTTCTTGGTGCCTGTCAGTCTTCTTTACCGGCCCATTATGACGGCATTGAGCAAGAGGCCCGCAATGAGGTGCATATGGTGCGCCTTGCCCATAAAATCGATGCGGCAGCCGATGACGGGCTGGCCGATCGCCAGAAAACAAACATCATCCGCTTTCTGGCCGAACTGGATGCGGGCTATGGCGATAGCGTAACGCTGGTATCCGGCACTCGGTTCCCCGAACCCGCTTTCGCCGATCTGGGCCGGATCATCAGGGCGCATGGGCTGGCCTTGGGGGCCGATGCCGCCAGCATTGGCGAAGAACCCGACAGCAATGGGGCCATATTGGTTGTGGATCGCTATATCGTCACCTCACCGCAATGCCCCAATTCGGTGCTGCAGATGTCGAAGAATTACACCAATGCAAGCTCCCCGCAATTCGGCTGCGCCAATGTGATCAATCTGGGCCAAATGGTGGCCAATCCGCGCGATTTGCTGACAGGCAATGGCAATGGCCGCACCTCTACCGGAAAAGCGGTGCAATCCTTGCGTGCATGGCGAGAAGAAGTGCCGATTATTCTGGTGCCGCAAGGGGCCGATAACGGGGCTAGCGGCTTTGGTGGCAGTGGTGGATTCTAGGAGAAGTTGAATGGCGTCTACAGCTGCAATGCATGATCGGGCAAATGAAGAACGCGAAGCCTTCGGTGCTATATTTGTGACGAAGAAACCGTGGCTTTGCTGGCTCCGCTGGCCGAAGAGCATGGCTGGCTTCCCGAGCGCATCCACAAAGGCGGTGTGGCCAATGCAGTGCGCTCTTTATCGGTGATGCGCTCGCCGGAATTTCTGATCGTTGATTTATCGGAATCGGGCGATCCCCGCGCCGATATTGGCGCTTTGGCCGATGTGTGTGAACCGGGAACGCTGGTGCTGGCCATTGGTATAATGAACGATGTGCATCTCTATCGTGATCTTTTGGCTTCGGGCATCCATGATTATCTTTTGAAGCCCGTGGATTTTGGCGATCTGCGCGAATCCGTGGCTTTGGCCCTCTCTGCCATGGTCGAGCCAGAGATCCAGACCCCGAAAAAAGAAACAACCAAGCGCATGGTTACGGTGATCGGGGCGCGCGGTGGCGTGGGCGCCAGCGGGCTTTCTTCCGGGCTTGCGTGGATTTTGGCCGATGAGTTCGACACCCATGTGGGATTGCTGGATCTGGATCTGAATTTCGGCACCGATGCCATGACCTTTGATCTGGAGCCGGGCCGGGGCTTGAGCGATGCTTTGGAAAATCCCAATCGCGTCGATTCGCTGTTTATCGAACGGGCCATGCTCAAGATCTCCGACAAATTGTCTATCCTTGGCTCTGAAGCGCCATTGGGTGATCCCATGACGCCAGATCCGGCGGCCTTGCAAAATTTACAAGAAGAGCTGGCCGAGAATTTCGATGTGGTGCTGGTAGATCTGCCGCGCTCCATGGCCAGCAATTATCCTTTGACCCTTGCCAATGCCTCCGATGTGGTGCTGGTGACGGATCTGTCTCTTGCTGCCACCCGCGATACCATCCGGCTTTTGAGCCTTATCAAGCCAATGCCCCCACCGCTACGGTGCATCTGGTGGCCAATAAAGTCCCCCCGGTTATCCAACAGGAAGTGTCGCAAAAGGATTTTGAGGCATCCATCGAACGCGCGGTGGATTTTTTGATCCCTGCCGATCCGAAAAGCGTCGTTTTGGCTGCAAAACAGGGCAAGCCCTTGCCGCAAGCCCTGCCCGCATCAAAGCCAGTGGCGCAAATCCGTGCCTTGGCGCAGCGCCTTGCTGGCGACAATGCCAAGCCGTCCAAATCGTCCTTCTGGTCCAAACTGGTGCGTAAACCGTCATGAAGCAAAGCACGCCCTTTTCCCGCCGATCCACGTCCGCGCGTCGCAGCCTGGCAGGATTTGGCCGTGCAAACGGCGAGGCTGCCAATGGGGCAACACTTGGTGCCTCTACAGGCAATGACGTGTTGGAGGTTCAAAAACCAATGGCACCGTCCGGCCCTGCACCGGAGCCAAAGCCCGCAGACGCGGTGCCAAATTCCCCACAAAATATCGACGATCTCAGCGATCTGATCGAATCGAAAATCGGCAAACATATCACCCCGGAAGAGGTGCGCATGTCGTCGCGCGCCGATCTGGCTTTGGCGGTGGAAGATTATGTGCGCCAAATCGCGGGCGAAACCGGGATCGAGATCACGGATGCGGAAGTGCGTGACCTTGCCACCTATCTTCTAAACGATCTGATCGAACGGGCAGGCGGCATTGAAGACCCATTATCAAGCCTGACACCCCCCAAATCCGCCAGCACCGATACGGTTTTGCACGCCAAGGAAGTGGTGCAACCGCTATTGATGGAGCATATCGACCCACAAGCCGCCAGCGAACTGCCCCGGTCGGAACTGGCCGAACAGGTGGGCGATGTGGTGGGCGAATTGCTGGTTCAGGAAAAGATCAACCTGAACCTGAAAGAACAACGCGATCTGGTGACGCTGCTGCTCAATGACATGCTGGGCCTTGGGCCTTTGGAGCCATTGCTGGCCGATGATGCCATCAGCGATATTATGGTCAATGGCCCCAATCAGGTTTATGTGGAACGGGGCGGCAAGCTGGACCTGACCGATGTCACCTTCCGCGACAATCGCCATCTTCTGAATATCGCCCAACGGATCGTGACCGCCGTGGGCCGCCGGGTCGATGAAACATCGCCCATTTGCGATGCGCGCTTGGCCGATGGCAGCCGCGTCAATGTGATCATCCCGCCGCTGGCCATTGATGGGGCCTCCATTTCCATCCGCAAATTCGCCAAGCAAAAGATCACGCTGGAAAAAATGCTGGATTTCGGCTCCATGTCGCCCAATGTGGCGCAAGTGCTGAAAATCGCCGGGGCCTGTCGGCTGAATATCTTGATTTCCGGCGGGACGGGGTCGGGGAAAACCACCATGCTGAATGCCGTGTCCCGCTTGATTGATCGCGGCGAACGGGTGGTCACCATTGAAGATGCGGCCGAATTGCAGATGCAGCAACCCCATGTGGTGCGCCTGGAAACCCGCCCCGCCAATCTGGAAGGCAAGGGCGAAATCACCATGCGCGATCTGGTAAAAAATGCCCTGCGTATGCGCCCCGACCGTATCATTCTGGGAGAAATCCGCGGCGGAGAGGCCATTGACATGCTGCAAGCCATGAACACCGGCCATGATGGTTCTATGGGAACCATCCACGCCAACCGGCCACGTGAAGCGCTCACCCGCTTGAAAATATGGTGAATATGGCGGGCTTGAACTTGCCAACAAAAGCCATCCGCGAACAGATCGCCGCAGCCCTTGACCTGATCATTCAGGTCAGCCGCATGCGCGATGGCGGGCGCCGCACCGTCTATGTCACCGAAGTAGTGGGCATGGAAGGCGATGTGATAACAACGCAAGACCTGTTCCGCTTTGAATGGAAGGGACAGGATGAAAGCGGCAAGCTTATTGGCGACTGGGTGTCCTCCGGGGTGCGCCCGCATTTCATGGCGCGCGCCGAATATTTCGGACTGGGTCGGGCCTTGATGCAGGCGATGGGGTAAAAATTATGGCAAGTGGAAACGATACGCTTCTTATCGCCCTTATCTTCGGAGCCAGCCTGCTGATTTTTGGTACATTGGCGGCGGCCTTCTTGTTTTCCGGCACATCGGATAAGCGGGTGCGGGCGCGTCTGACCCGCTATCGCGCCAAATACGGCCCCTCTGGCGGAGTTGCCCGGGCCCGATCCATCCTTGCCGATCAGGACAACTCCTCCCCGTTCGAAGCCATGTTGGCGCGTTTCGTGCCACGCCCCGAGAGCTTCCGCAAGCGCCTGCAAAAAACAGGAAAAGACGTTCCCGTTGGACGTTATGCGATTATTTGCGCAGTGGTCTTATTGGTCTCATCCCTTTTGATGATGCTGTTTTTCTCTTTGCCCTTTGCCTTGTCTTTGCTGCTGGGGGTGGTGATAGGAATCGGCCTGCCGCATTTTATTGTGTCGCGCATGATCGCCAAACGGGAAAAACAATTTCTCGCCCTGTTCCCTGAAGCCATTGAATTGATCGTGCGCGGTCTGAAATCGGGCCTGCCCATCAATGAAACCATCACCATTGTCGGCTCGGAAGTAGAAGACCCTGTGGGCACGGAGTTTCGCAAGATCGCCGATCAGGTACGCTTTGGGAAAACGCTGGAAGATGCCATGTGGCAAGCCGCCGATCGGCTGGATTTCCCCGATTTCAAATTCTTCGTCATCAGCCTTGCCATTCAGCGCGAGACCGGTGGCAATCTGGCAGAAACTTTGGGGAATTTATCCAATATCCTGCGCTCGCGCCACCAAATGAAGCTCAAGATCAAAGCCCTGTCCTCCGAAGGGCGTGCCAGCGCCATGATCATCGGCTGCCTGCCTTTCATCATGTTTGCCATCATCTACGCTATGAATGCGGAATATGCCTCCACCTTCTTTACCGACCCGCGGGCCATGATCGTGCTTTTCGGGGCCTTGATCTGGATGGGCCTTGGCGGGTTCATTATCTCCAAAATGATCAGTTTTGAAATATGAGCAATTTTCTCCCCTTTGGCCTGGCCTGATTGATCTCATCACCCTGCTTGTGGGGGCGACGGCCTTTATTGTCGTGATTGCCGTGTGGCAATCAGGCATTGTGGCGCGCGATCCCATGAAAGGGCGGATCAAATCCTTGCAAGACCGCCGTCAGGCCCTGCGTGCCGGACTGATCACCGAACCAAAGCGCCGCGCCAGCCCCATAAAGCAGCCTCAAGGCGTGAATGTCATGCGCGAGGTGGTCAAAAAGCTGAAGCTGGCGCAAAATGAAACCACGCAAAAAGTTTCGAAAAAAATGATGCAGGCCGGTTGGCGGCAAAAGGATGCGGTGGTCATCTATCTGTTTTTCAAGATGGTCTTGCCCATTCTGATCGCCGTGACGGCGGTTGTTTTCGTCTATGGCCTGGGGGTTTTGAATGGCAAACCCATGATGGAAATGCTGGTGCCACCCGGAGCCATTCTCCTGGCATTCATGGCCCCCGATCTGGTGGTGAAAAACCAAACTCAAAAGCGCATGGATGCCATCAGAAAAGGCTTGCCCGATGCGCTGGATCTTATGGTTATTTGCGCAGAAGCGGGGCTAACCCTTGATACGGCGCTGAACCGCGTCACACAGGAAATGGGCAAAAGCGCCCCGGAACTGGCCGACGAATTCGGCCTTGCCTCCATTGAGCTTGGCTTTCTGCCCGACCGCCGTCAGGCGCTGGCCAATCTGGCGGAACGCGTGCCTTTGCCCTCGGTGCGAGGCGTTGTGACCACATTGGTGCAAACCGAACGATACGGCACGCCTCTTGCCATGTCCTTGCGGGTTTTATCGGCGGAATTTCGCAATGAGCGCATGATGAAAGCGGAAGAAAAAGCCGCCCGCCTACCCGCCACCATGACGGTGCCCCTGATTCTGTTCATTCTGCCCACTTTGTTTGTGGTGCTGCTTGGTCCGGCGGCGTGCCAGATCAGCGACGAACTGATCAACCGCTAAGGGCATCGGGCAATCCATAAAGGGCTAATTCGGTCACTTGTCTGTCTATTTGCGACTCGGCCGACAAGGCATCCTCCTTGGAATGTCTGCCCATGGCAATGGGAAGCCCCACGATCTCTCCGTCCCCAAAAAGTGCATAAATGCCGCACTTTAAGAAGCAGATTATTATAGATCCTGCGTTTCTCTTGATATTGAAGGTCGTTTGGGGAAGAATGGTCGGGAACACTTGGCCAAGCCTTTTGGCGCGTGCCGGTGTTCATGTGTGGCTATTTTATAGCCGCATATCCTCGCTGTCGTGACTCGGGCCGGGTACCATTGGAACCCGGCCTCTTTTTTCGCCAGCGCACGCATATCAAGCATGCCCGAAACGACTTTGGCCGGAACACTGAAATTTAAGGCCACAAATGGTCAGAAAAAAGGCAATTCAGCCTTTTTATGGTTTGCTGGCCCAAGATTGCAGCGCCAACCTTATTGCAAAAGCGTTGCGGGGGCTGCCCTTACCTTAAGCCAGCGCTTCTTCTCCATCCAATGTCCGCGCCACCGCATGCAAGACCGAAGCAATGCGCACAGCCGCCTGCACCGCTTCCGCGCTCAATCCCCCCTTACGCAGCACCTTGTCATGGCTGTCGATGCACATGCCGCAGCCATTGATCGCTGAAACAGCCAAAGAAAACAGCTCGAAATCCAGCTTGTCGATCCCCGGATTGTTGATCACATTCATCCGCAATTTGGCGGGCATGGTTTTGTAATCGGCATGGGAGGCCAGATGCACGAACCGGTAATAGATATTGTTCATGGCCATGAGTGAGGCCGCCGCTTTCGCCGCATTCTGGGCCTCGTCGCTTAGTTTCCCGGCCACTTCTTGCTGTACATGACGAATCACCGTCTTGTTGGAAGATGCCAAAGCGCAAGCCAGCATGGTTCCATAAAGCTGCTGTTCATTAAGAAGCGTCTCGCGCGCAAGACTGGACAAATTCAGCTTCAGGTCTTTGGCATAATCAGGGATCAGCCCCTTTAACTCTTCAAGCGCCATCTTGGTTCACTCCGTTTAGAACAAAGGGAAAAGTTGTGGCAAAAAAAAGCCCGGCCAAAGGATACCCCCATGGCCGAGCCCCTGTTTTCAACGCAAAGAAGCGTTAGGCGACTTCTTTGGCCACGTCGATGGTTTCTTCGCCGCTATGCCAGTTGCACGGGCACAGTTCATCGGTTTGCAGCGCATCAAGAATACGCAGCACCTCTTCAGGGTTGCGGCCAACGCTCAGATCGTTTGCCTGCACCATGCGGATGACCCCGTCCGGGTCCACAAGGAAGCTGGCCCGCAAGGCCACGGCTTCGTCTTTTTCCAGAATGCCCAAAGCGCTGGACAGCTCTTTCTTGTTATCGGCAAGCCACGGGAATTTCACCGCGCCCAGATCTTCACGGCTGTTGCGCCATGCGAAATGCACGAAATCCGTATCGGTGCTGGCCCCGAGCACAACGCAATCGCGGTCTGCAAATTCATCGGCCAAAGCATCGAAAGCCAGAATTTCCGTGGGGCAGATGAAGGTAAAATCTTTCGGCCAGAAGAACACCAGCTTCCATTTGCCGGAAAAGCTCTGGTCGGTCAGGCGCTCGAAATCGCCATCGGGCAGGTCGGTGTTGGACACAGCCTTCAGATTGAAGGCAGGAAATTTATCACCAATGGTCAGCATAGGATGTCCTCGCTTTTTGGTTAGGGGAAACTGTTTGAACGCCTCTTATGTGACATTGTTGCTTTTATTGATCAAACAGATATTTTAAATATCATTAATCGATAGAGGCGATCATGATCACCCCCACATTGAAACAGCTTCGTTATCTGGTGGCTCTCCACGATCAAATGCATTTTGGTCGCGCCGCAGAAAGCTGCCATGTGACCCAATCCACCCTGTCTTCAGGCATTGCCGAACTGGAAACGCTTTTGGATGCGGATTTGGTGGAGCGCACCCGCCGGGCCTTGTGGTTCACCCCCTTGGGGGAAAATGTGGTGAAAAAAGCCCGCAAGATTCTGCGAGAGGTGGACGAGCTGGTGGATCTGACCCAGGCGGCGTCCGAGCCACTGAGCGGCACCATCCGCATTGGCATCATCCCCACCATCGCGCCTTTTCTTTTGCCGCAGGCCATGCCGCAATTGCGCATCGCCTATCCCAAGCTAAAGCTGCAATTCCGTGAACAATTATCCGATATTTTGTGCCATGAATTATTGTCTGGCGAACTGGATATCATCCTTTATGCGTTGCCTTATCGGTGCGGCGATGTGCATGAAGAACCATTGTTCCAAGACCCTTTTCTAGCCGCCTATCCCCCCGATCATGCGCCCTTGCCCGATATGGTAAGCACCGAGGATCTGGATGGTGAAACCCTGTTATTACTGGAAGAGGGCCATTGCCTGCGCGATCACGCTCTCGCCGCCTGTTCTTTGCCGGGGGTTGATCCTTCGCGCTCCATATTGGGAACCAGCCTGCACACCTTGGTGCAAATGGTGGAAAGCGGCATGGGCATGACCCTGATCCCCCAAATGGCGCTGGACGGCGGCATCCTGAATGGCACCCATGTGCGCACCGTCCCGCTTTCCGGCGATGCACCTGCCCGCACCATCGGCCTTGTCTGGCGCAAAAACTCAGCCAGACAATCGGACTATATGCTGTTGGCAGACATGCTCAAAAGCTGGCACAAAAAAAGGAAACAATGACTTCTATTCACGCTCATCCTCTGGAGCGGGGTAACATCAGCGATCAGCGATCAGCGCGGATGAACAAATAATCACCGCCCTTGTGGCTGTATGATCGGATGATGTCACAAATAGCACCGCTCTTGATGTCCTTGGCAAGTTGGTCAAGTCCGTGCGCCACCTCTCCTGCATCGGCGAGATTGGCAAAGCTTGAAATGCCTGCGCGAAACCCTGCATCCAGATAAAGCTGCGGACGATGTTTACCGCTATATAAAAACAGATCCTCAAGCGTTTCGGTCACCTCATAGGGCTCGGTATCAATATGCGGAAAGCCCGCCACATAGAGGGCTTTGACAAGTTTTTCCATATCTGGCATCTGTTCCCATGATCGACGCAACATGGTTGGAAAATAGCGGCAAAGCCAATAGCGTTTCATTTGCAAAGGCAAAGCGGTAAGGAGCACCAACCGCCCGCTTACAGGATGGACAAGGCGACCGATTTCACAAAACGCGGCCATCAGATCTGGGAAATGATGAATGGCAAGTGTACAAACAGCCCCATCGAAAGCGGCACTTTTGAACGGCGTTTGCCCCACATCCGCCAACACGAACCCCTCATGCGAGGAAGGGCGGCCTTTTTTCCGAGCCGTGGCGATCATTCGGGCAGAGGCATCAAAGCCCACAATACGCACGCCAGCTTTAGCAAGGCTGAGAGTATAATTGCCCGTGCCGCAGGCCACATCCACATAGCGCTCCCCTTCAACCGGGCGCAAAAGCGCCTTTAATTTGTCGCGGATATAGGGGTCTGGCTTACGCGTTGCATCATAGCCCGACCCGATCTGGTCATAAAGAGCGTCCATGATCGACACCATCCATAAAAAAGGTCGGGACGCAAGCGCCCCGGCCTTTGATTTTCAAAGCAAATCTAGGCCTTAATGGCGATAGGCAAAGGGTTGGTCGCCGCCCAGATCCAGATAGCGGTCACGCAATTCGGTCTGGCGTGAAACCAGTTCCATTTCCTGACCAGCGATAAAGACAGCATCGGGGCTGGACATCACTTCCAAAGGATCGCCGTCCCAAACCACCAGATCGGCGGCTTTTCCGGCCTCCAAAGACCCAAGATCACCGGCCACGCCATAAAGCTTTGCCGGGTTCAGGGTGATGGCAGCCAGCGCCTTGTCCCATGCCATGCCATTGGCCACCGCATTGCCCGCATATTGCAAGACCAGCCGCGCATTGTGGCTATCACCGCCCGTATCGCCGATCACCACCAGAACCCCGGCATCCGCCAAACGGGCCGCATTCTGTTGTGTGGCTGCCAGCATCGAGAAATCGCCGGGCAGATTATCGAAAGGCTGCACAATCACCGGAATCTTGGCGGCGGCCAATTTATCCGCCACCATCCAGCCTTCAGCAGCGCCCACAATGGCCAGATCCAGCTTTGGCATATCCTGTTTCAAGCGGATGATCTGTAACAGGTCGCTGGCCCGTTGGGCATGGACCAGCAATTTTTGCTTGCCGGTCACCACCTGTTCCAGCGCTTCGGCGTCCATGGCGCTGACCACCCCATCCCAATCAGACGGATTGGGAGATTTGGCATAACGCTGCGCATCCTTTAAGGCATTGATCAGCGTAATCACAGCGCCCGCGCGCGAGCCGCCCGCATCGCTGCTTCCCGCCTCGCCCAAAGAGGCCGTCATGAAAGCACGCGGGGTTGTCACCAGATCAAAGCCTTCACCCAGATGGATCAACGCCCCTTGCCCTGCAAAAATGCTGTCGCCACCCGATGCTGTCACAGCGGCGCGGGTAATCCCTTCAATGCGGCTGACAGGAATAGTAGTGGCCAGCGGGTTGATGGCATAGCTGATATCGAAAGCCGCATGAAACGGGCTATCCCCGGAAATGGAGCCATCGCGGGTACCACCAACGGCGTTCACTTCTACAGCACCAAGCTGGGTGAAAGCGGCGAAGATACCCGGCGTGACCACCTTATCAGAGGCATCGATTTCGCGGTAACCGGACGGGATATCAAGCCCGCGCCCCACCGCTTCCACTTTGCCGTCGCGGATCAAAACCGTGGCATTTTCAAGGGTGCCGGCAGGCCCCATGCTGTGAACGGTTCCGCCGGTGATGGCGACCGTTTGCGCCAAAGCCGAGCCTGTGAGCATCGCCATGCCTGCGATGAAAGAGGTTGCAAGAGCCTTCATTTCGCATCTCCTTCACCGGGTTGGCCCAGTTCAAAATCCATCACCGGCTGATGGGCCGGATCTGTCATATCCCAGACAAGCGCCCCATCCACATACACTTTCTCTGCCTTGCTATAGCTGGAGAAGGGATCGCCCGACCATAAAACCACATCGGCATTCTTGCCCGCTTCCAGGCTGCCGGTCTGATCGGCAATGCCCAATGAACGCGCCGGATTAAGGCTTAGCCATGTCCAGGCCACTTCCTTGGGGATATCGACACCGGCTTTTTTGGCATCGGCCAAGGATTTCGCCGCTTCCTGATTCAGCCTTTGAATACCCACCTCCGAATCGGAATGAACGATGGCGCAGGCTCCGGCTTTGTGAACGAAGGGGATATTTTCGCGGATGCCGTCATAGGCTTCCATTTTAAAGCCCCACCAATCGGCCCACATGGCAGCGCAGGTTTCATTGTCTGCCAGCAGATCACCGATTTTATAAGCCTCCACCGCATGATGAAAAGCTGTCACTTTATAACCAAATTCCTTTGACATATCAATGACCTGAGCCATTTCATCGGCCCGGTAGCAATGCATATGCACAAGGATATCGCCATCCAGAACACCTTTTAGCGTATCCATTTCAAGATCGCGGCTGGGGGCCTTTGCCTCTTTTCCAGACGCTTTTTTCGATTCGTAGTCGTCCCATTTTTCTTTATAGGCCGCCGCTTTGATCCAACTGGCGCGATAGCCTGCAAAATTGCCCATCCGTGTGGAAGGCGCACGGCCCTTTCCGCCATAAACCCGCTTTGGATTTTCACCACAGGCCATTTTCAGGCCATAGGGTGCGTCGGGGAATTTCATGCCCTGCACGGTACGCGACGGCACGTTTTTCAAGGTTACACCGCGGCCACCAATAAGATTGGCAGAACCGGGCAACACCTGAAGCGCCGTAACACCGCCCGCAAGGGCGCGTACAAAGCCGGGGTCTTGCGGCCAAACGGAATGCTCCGCCCACACTTCTGCCGTCACCGGAGCCGTGATTTCATTGCCATCGGAATGGGCCCGAACGCCCGGAGAAGGATAGACGCCCAAATGGCTGTGCACATCAATGATACCCGGTGTCACCCATTTGCCTTTGGCGTCGATCACCACGGCATCTGCCGGTGCGTCCAAATTGCGGCCAATGGCGACCACTTTTCCGCCCTGCATAAGAACCGCGCCATCATCAATGCGCTTTCCTGCGCCATCCAGCACCACCGCATTGCGGATCAGCGTGGGGCGCGACGGTAACGCATGATAGGTCGAAGGATAAGGGCCGGATTTTGATGATTCGGCCTTCGCCACCCCACTTGCTGCGTCCCCATTGGCTATGGCGCGTTTGGGGTCCGCCCCATCCGCACTGGCGCAACCGGCAAGGAACAGGGCTGCCGCCGCTGTCGCCGCAAAAACGGCCTGTTTATTATGAGCATGATGCCTCCTTGAGCATTCTTGTTGTCCCGATGGTGGCAACGCTAGCAGGCAATGGGCGCATTTGTCATGCCTTGAAGAGAACAATGGTACCCTTCCTCCACATAGCCCCCCATTTTTCCTTAAAAAAAAGAGCACCGCCCACTCAGGACGATGCTCTTTTCTTCTACTTATAACGAAATCTTATGCCTGCGATGGCCGAGGCTTTGTTTCAAGCTCGGGGTGCATCCCCGGGCTTTGCGCCTCTCCTACTTCTTCATAGCCAGCCAGTTCGCTATCATCTTTCAGCGTATCAAGATGCATCAGGCGTTTCACAAGCGGCGCGACAACCATCACAGCCACCCCGACCCCGATGGCCACAAGCCCGATGGTCGTATAAACCTGCAAAACGCTTTCCTTGGCCAGATCCGTGCCGCCCGCATGGCCGCCACCGGTGGCCTGCGCAATAAGACCGCCAACAAAATTACCGCCCGCCGTAGCAAAAAACCACGCGCCCATGATCAGGCTGGCCATATGCTTTGGTGCCAAACGGTTCATCGCCGAAAGTCCCACCGGGGACAGGCACAACTCGCCCGTGGTGTGCAACAGATAGATCAGGAAGATGAACACAACCGGCGTTGCCATATTGAGGCCCACCATATGCGCGCCACCCACCAGAACCAGAAAGCCCAGGCCAAGCTGCACGATCCCAAGGCCGAATTTGGCTGGTGTGGAAGGCTCCAGCCCACGCTTGCCAAGGAACACCCAAAGCCATGCGAACACCGGACCAAACAGCACGATATAAATGGGGTTGAGCGATTGGAAAATCGAAGCAGGCACGCCGGCGCGGTCCACATAACGATCTGTAAACAGATTGAGCGACGATCCCGCCTGTTCAAACAACCCCCAGAACAAGGGCTGCAAAGCAATCAGGAACACCACGGCAAAGATTCGATCGCGTTCTTGCGGTGTCAATTTCGTGATGGCCACAACAAGCACATAGCCCAGCAATACAACGCCGGATCCCATCAACAGCCAACCGACCACGCTTGATATTGGATCAGGGTCCAAATCAGGCCGACAGACGCCACAGAAAGCAAATAAAGAAGCCATTCCAGCTTCAGCACGCCGCCAATCCGTTGCGCAAGTTTTTCGGGATTGGGCGATTCGCCACGACCCATAAGCAAAGGTGTTTTCCAGATAAACACCAACAAACCAAGGAACATGCCAAATCCGGCGGCACCAAAGCCGTATTTCCAGCCATAGGTCTGGCCCAGATAACCGGCGACGAGTGTGCCGATGGCCGCGCCCACATTGATGCCCATATAAAAGATCGTATAGGCCCCGTCGCGGCGTACATCGGTAAGGGAATAAAGCTGCCCCACGATCACCGAAATATTGGCTTTCAAAAAGCCCGATCCAACAATGATGAAGGACAAAGCCAACCAGAAGATATTGATGGTCGGATCGCCTTGGCCGCCGGTTCCTTCAAAGGCCATCAGAACATGACCGCATGTCAATAGGATCGCGCCGAACAAAACCGCTTTTCGCTGGCCTAGATATTTATCGGCCAGATACCCGCCCAAAACCGGCGTGATATAAACAAGGGATGTATAGGCCCCATAAATGATAGACGCCTTGCCATCGGAAAAAAGCCAATGCTGGGTCAGATAGAAAATCAAAAGCGCCCGCATCCCGTAATAGGAAAAGCGCTCCCACATTTCGGTCATGAACAGGACGTAAAGCCCCTTGGGATGACCGAGGAACTCCCCTTGAGATCCCCCTGCGGCAAGCGCCGCATGTCTGTTGTCAGCCATGTATCAATTCTCCACTTCCCAAAACGCCTGCGCTTTGGGGTGCTGCAACCTTGTCATTATGATCTTCTGGATCATCCAAAAGAACTTTGTGGCACTCAAAAAACCACAGAATAAACCATTTGCACAGCCCCGCTGAAAGCAACACAGAAAATTCGCCGTTACATTAAGCATTGTTTCTATATATTTCACGCTCTTGTGAACAGCAGCGAGCATGCTGTGACAAGACATATATGAAAAATTTGGTATTATTTGCGAGCAATGAACGCGTAATGTTTGTTCAACGCGGTCGCGGAGCGCACGACGTTCCCCCTGTTCCGACCCACTTGCCTTGGGCTTCGCGATCCCTAAGATCACCCCCGCAGCACCCTCTGCGGGGGTTTTCCTTTTCCTGCCCTTTCCTACATGGCTATGCTTGTCATCGCCCCCGTCGGAGGTCATATAGTTGATCCCTTCTGGAACATAGCGAGACGTCATGACCACCATATCCGCCCAAACACCCCCGACCGCCGATATTATTGCCGACCTGATCCACCGTGCCAAAGCCTTGGGGGCCGATGCCGCGGACGCTCTCGCGCTTTCCAGCAAATCTGTCGCCATCAGCTACCGCATGGGCACGTTGGAAGATGCGGAACGATCGGAAAGTATGGCTTATGGCCTGCGAGTGATGATCGGCCAGAGCAGCGCCACCGTTTCCACATCCGATCCGGGAAAAGATGCACGGCAAACCCTTGTAGAGCGTGCCATTGCCATGGCCAAGGTAACGCCTCAAGACCCCTTTATCGGCCTTGCGGACCCTTCTTTGTTTGCCACCAACCGCGATGCACGGGGCATGGATCTGTTTGACGGACATGTATTCGATGAAGCGGAACTGACCGATCTTGCCCGCACAGCCGAAGAAGCCGCCCGCGCCGTTGATGGTGTCACCAATAGCGGCGGAGCCGGAGCCAATGCGGCCCATATGCGTATGGATTTGATGACCAGCAACGGATTTTCCGGCGGTTATGAAGGCAGCAGCTATTCCATATCGGCCTCTGTTCTGGCGGGCACCGGAACCCAAATGGAACGGGATTACGACTATAGTGCCGCGCGCCATTTCGCGGATCTGGACCCGGCTGAAACCATTGGCAAACGGGCCGGAGAACGGGCCGTGCGCAGGCTGGGGGCAGAACGCCTGCCAACGGCAAAGCTGCCGGTGATCTTCGATCCACGCGTTTCCAACAGCCTGCTTGGACATTTTGCACAAGGGGTCAATGGCGCGTCCATTGCGCGGGGAAGCAGCTTTTTGCGTGATAAAATGGGAGAACAGGTATTTGCACCCGGCATATCCGTGATTGACGCCCCCACGCGCAAACGCGGCCTGCGATCCCGGCCCTTCGATGCCGAAGGCGTTATGGTCCGCGACCTGCCCCTGATTGAAGATGGCATCTTGCAAAGCTGGGTGCTGGATTGCGCAACGGCGCGCAAATTGGGCCTGCAAACCACCGGCAGTGCCATGCGGGGGCTTTCCAGCGCCCCTTCGCCCGGCACCAGCAATCTGTATATGACGGCGGGAACCACCCCGGTGGCCGATCTGATCGGTTCGGTTTCGCGCGGCTTTTATGTCACGGAACTGATCGGCATGGGGGTCAATCCCGTCACCGGCGATTACAGCCGGGGCGCTGCCGGTTTCCTGATTGAAAATGGTGTCCTGACCCATCCTGTCAATGAAATGACCATTGCGGGCAATCTGGTCGATATGCTGGCGCGGGCCATACCGGCAGACGATCTTTCATTCCGCTATGCCATCAATGCCCCAACCCTTCTGATCGACCAGATGACAGTAGCCGGCACATAACGGCAGAAATTCTCTGAAATCCATGGGTCAGAAATAAATCCGCAGCGCCCCCACAAACCGGGCGCTGCCGATATCGGCATCCGAATCACTGTCTTCATAGCCCATAGACAGTTCAAAGACCTTATACCCCGCTGCAAAACCCATTCCCCAATCGGTTTTGTTTTTGGCATTATCAATGGCTTCATAGCCACATGCGCCGTGCCCGTCAGCCAAGGCAGGCCAGGGATCGGCACTTCGGTTTCCACATAGCCATAAAGCGTTTGTTCATTGCGCACAGCCCACCGGCCATCAGGGGCATAGCTCAGGCCCGCTGCGGCATAGAACAGCCCCAAATCCCGCGACAGCCGGGCCCGCATTTCCGGATAGACAAAGTCGTCCCCGCCCAGAAACCCGTCAACAGAAACCGAAAGGTCAAGCTCATAGGCATCCAGCGGCATGACCATACCCAGAATTCCGCCAGCACGCACATCCGCACCAAACGCATCCACATGAGCCACATTGGCTCCCGCATAGAATTTCTCGCCAAAATCCAGAAACAGCGCCGCCGAAGCGCTTGGGTCCTCATCCGACAAAGACAAGCCCCGATCCACAAGATCGCTCATCCCTGCCAGAGTGCCCGACAATCCCGACGGCATCTGCTGCGCCATGGCCACCGGAGCAAGGACAAAGCCCAGAAGAACGCCGAAACATGCGCCTTTCATGGTCATGGCGCACCTGCGACATCAGCGGCCTCTTCCAACACCAAGGCGGGGTCCACACGCACATCGAACCAATTGATGCGCCAATCCACATGGGGGCCGCTGGCCCGCCCCGTTGCGCCAAGGCTGGCCACTTTCTGCCCCTGCTCCACATGATCGCCCACCGCCACATCAAGGCTTTGCAGATGCATCAGGGTCGAACTGACACCGAACCCATGATCGATGATCAAAATGCCGCCCTCCAATAAAAAATCCGGCTCTGCCAAGCGCACAATGCCTGAAGCCGGAGCCAGAACCGGCGTCCCTTTGGGGGCGGCCACATCCAGCCCGTAATGGGGCGAGCGGGGCTTGCCGTTCAAAATGCGTTGCGATCCATAAACGCCGGAAATACGCCCCTCAGCGGGAAGCCGGAAGCCATCTTCCCAGAACAACTGTTCGCTGATCTCGCCCCGGGCTTTGCGCACCATGGCGGTTTCGCGCTTGCGACGGTCATAATATTCAGGCGGCGGCGTAACGGTTTTTGGCGGCAGGCCATCGACCCGTTCAATTTTGAACGTCCGGTCTTCCAGCTGCAGCATTTGCACCTGCGGTGTCCCATCAGGAGCGATGGTTTCCAGCCTTTGCTCCAAGGGGGCATCCCGGCCAAATCCAATGACGAACCGGCCATCGGCGGCCACCATCACCGGTTTATCATTCAGGCGCACACTAGACCCCGGCGCAGCCAGACCGAAGACCAACCCACCTTGCGCCAACCGGCCTTTCAGCTCTGCCGCCTGCAAAGCTGGAGCAAAAGCCACCAGACAAACCAATAAACCAAGAAACTGCCGCATCTTATGATCCTCTGCCTTCTTTTCGCTCAGAATAGGCAAGAGTGCGGCGAGAGCATGGCAGGTGCAAGCGGGTGTTTCAGCTTTTAGCGGGTCGAGCGATCATGCAGGCGGATGAAGTCTCTCACCTTGGGCGCGATTACCTCACGCCAGCGGCGGCCATTGAAAATACCGTAATGGCCAACCTTGGGGGCCATGAAATAGGATTTCTTGGCCGGGTCCAGATTGGTGGCAAGGGTGAGCGCGGCTTTGGTCTGGCCGATGCCGGAAATATCGTCACGCTCGCCTTCCACGCACAAAATCGCGGTTTTCTTGATGGCAGACGGGTCCACCGGCTGGTCCCGGTGCATCATTGCACCCTTGGGCAACGCATGGGTTTGAAACACGGTTTCAATAGTTTGGAGATAGAATTCCGCCGTCATGTCCATCACCGAGCGGTATTCCTCATAGAACGCGCGGGTTGCTTCAGCACTTTCCCCGTCGCCTTCCACCAGATGATTGAAGAATTCATGGTGCTTCATCACATGGTCGCCCAGATTCATGCTCATGAATCCGGCAAGCTGCAAAAATCCCGGATAAACCTTGCGCCACATGCCTGCATTGGGCGGCGGCACATGGGTGATCACATTGCGTTCAAACCAGCTCAAAGGACGGGTGGTGGCCAAATCATTCACAGCCGTCGGGTTGGCGCGGGTATCGATGGGGCCACCCATCAAGGTCATGGACAAAGGCGCGGCGCGGTTTCCTTCCGCTTCCATCCGCGCAATGGCCGCATAAACCGGCACCGCAGGCTGACAGACTGCCATCACATGACAGTTCGAGCCAAGATCCTCCAGCCAGCCAATGACATAATCAATATAATCATCCAGATCGAACCGGCCCTCGAACACCGGAATATCCCGGGCATCGCGCCAATCGGTGATATACACATCATGATCGGGCAACAACGCCTCCACGGTGCCCCGCAGCAGCGTTGCAAAATGCCCGGACATGGGGGCCACAAGCAATAATTTCGGATCATCGGGGCGGCGCGCATCGCGGGTGAAGCGTCTCAGCTGCCCGAACGGGCGGCGAAACATGGTTTCTTCCGATATCTTGACCTTCCGGCCGTCAATCTCGGTCCAATCCAGATCGAAACGCGGTTTGCCATAACGGCGCGTTGTATGCTCGAACAAATCCAGCGCAGCAGAGGTCACGCGGCCCGCCGGGGTGTAGCTCAGTGGATTATAAGGATTGCGGAAAAAAATCTGACCATGGTCGGCGGCAAATCGCAAAGGAGCAACAGCGGTGTGCTGGAGTTCATATAGGGAATAAAGCATAGGCTTGAGACACTCCTTGTTACCTATTCTGCCGCAGTGCAAAAAATATCCGCACGGCACCTTCGCATATGCAACATTAAATTATGCGAAAGAATATAACAATGCCTCTCTATTTATCATTTTTATGGTTACCAATATGTTAACAAATAAAAGCATTAAGATTTTAGAGAAATTCAAACCCATCATTTTTTCATAGCCTTCTTGGAAAATGATTTTGCGCTGCAATAACAACGGCCTTTCAAAACGGGCATGCGTGACAAAACCGTCAAATTCCCATGCCATTCCCGATTGACAGCCCTATTTCACAGACTCATAATTATGAAATATTATTTTCATATTGGCCTATATAAATTATGATAAAAGAATTTAGTTACTCTGGAATAGATAAAGATAAATTATTTCCAATAATAAATGAAACTTATGAAACCATAACGTCTTATGGATTTTCCGATTATTATTACTACAATATATCATCTGGTAAAACTTACCGCCATGTGGACAGCCGGACACGAAGATGGATAAATATTTATAGAAAGAATGATTATTTATTATGCGACCCCGTCGCATTGCGCTGTTTTACAAGCACAGAGCCTTTCACATGGGCGGAAGCGATTGCGGGAATAAAATTGACCCGCCGTCAACAGGAATTGTTCCAACATACTAAAGATTTCGGGATCACCGCCGGATTCTGTATTCCCATTCCACTAAGTGCATTGGATTTTGCTGTTTTCGGAATACTTGGAAAAGCTGGACCACAATTCGACGCAATCCTGCAATCAAAGCGTGAAATTCTGGAAAGCCTTGGGCATCAATTTCATCAGGCTATAAAACAGCATTCTGAAAACACACGGAAAATCGCGCCGCCGCCCCTGACCGAACGGGAGCGGGAATGCCTGCTATGGGCGGCACGCGGCAAAACCAATGAAGAAATCGGCATCATTCTGTCGATTTCCGACAGTACGGTCAAAGCCCATTTAAGCGGCGTGGCCAAAAAGCTGAATACCCACACCAAAACCCAAACCGTGGTGGAAGCCATCAAGCGGGGGATGCTGGCTCCTTGGTAACCAATGCGGGCCAGCCTGCAGGCTTTACTTCAACGCTTGCACCACCGCCCTTACGGCCATCACCTTCACCAGATGGGCTCGAAAATCGGCACTGGCGTGCATATCGGAGTTCAGTGGCCCGGCATCCACAGCAATGCCTTCCAAGGCATCGGGTGCGAATCTGCGTTCCAGCGCCTGCTCCATTTCCCGATGACGAAACACCGTGGGACCGGCCCCGGTTACCGCAACACGTACCTTTTCGCCCAGTTGCGCTACGAATACCCCGGCTATGGCATAGCGCGAGGCAGGATTGTGAAATTTCACATAAGCGGCCCGTTCGGGGCGCGGAAAGCGGATAGAGGTAATCAATTCCCCGTCTTCCAGCGCCGTTTCAAACATGGCGGTAAAGAAATCATCCGCCAAAATCTCGCGCCGATCTGTCTGGATGGTTGCCCCGAGGCCCAGCACAGCACCGGGATAATCCGCCGCCGGATCGTTATTGGCCACCGAGCCACCCAAAGTTCCCCGTGCCCGCACCATTGGATCGCCAATATCGCCAGCAAGAATGGCCAGTGCCGGGATCGCATCACGCACGGCTTGTGACTTTGCCACGTCTCCATGCGGGACCATCGCCCCGATCTCCACATGATCGGCCTCCAGCGTGATGCCGCGCAAAGCCTCTACTCCCGCCAGATCCACAAGGTCCGACGGCATGGCAAGACGCTGTTTCAGCGTGGGGATCAAGGTCATGCCCCCGGCAAGAAACACCCCGTCTTCTGCCGCATCAAAAGTGGCGCGGGCATCTTCAAGGCTGGTTGCTCTATGATAATCGAACCGAAACATATGAGATCCCCCTTCAGCCTTCGCTTTCAGCCATAAGACGTGTACCGGCAACAACCGCTTTCATGATATTCTGATAGCCGGTGCAACGGCACAGATTGCCTTCCAGTTCGCGTCGGATAGTTGCTTCATCCGCATCGGGATGCTGCCGTGCAATGCCAATGCCCGTCATCACCATCCCCGGCGTACAAAAGCCGCATTGCAGGCCGTGATGCTGAGCAAAAGCCGCCTGCATGGGATGCAATTCCCCCTCCGGCGCCAAGCCTTCAATGGTCAGAATTTCGGCCCCATCCGCCTGCACGGCCAAGATGGTGCAGGCTTTCACCGGCTGGCCATCGAGATGAATGGTGCAGGCACCGCACTGGCTGGTGTCACAGCCCACATGGGTTCCCGTTAATTGCAGATCATCCCGCAGGAAATCCACCAGCAGACAGGTTGGCTCAACGGTTTTTGTAACGGCTTTGCCATTGACAGTCAGATTTATGGATAGGGCCATTCTCGGATCTCCATAGGGGAGCAGGATACAGTCAGCTTATCGCAATCGGCTTCAATTTTTGGATTGGGCCATAAAGTCCGCCAGAGATTTCCCCTGTTCTTCATTGGATTGCTTACATAGATCCGTTTGCGCCACCACATCATGCCATTGTTTAAGCTTTGGTGTCTCTTCAAAGGGATCAAAACCCAAAATCGGCGCCAATGTACGCACAAAAAAGAACACCGGAATCATGGCACAATCCGCAAGGCTCCAATGATCCCCAACAGCCCGCTGGCCCGGCGTGATATAATATTCAAGATAAGACAGCGCCTTTTGCAAATTCACCACCGCCTCTTTTGCCGCATCGCTTTGAGCTTCACCTTCCCGGACCGCGCGGAATACCGGCCCCAAAGCCGCCGACACATAAATATCCACAAGCCGGCACAACAGCTCCACCTGCGCCGCATCTGCCGCCGCGTCGGGGATCAGCGCCGGGCTTGGATAAAGCCGTTCCAGATAGGTGCAGATCACCTGACCTTCCGGGATCACAAATCCTTCGCGCACTTCAAGCGTCGGGATCTTTCCGATAGGGGTGATCGCTTTATAGTCTTCGGACCCAAGCCCGCCCGGCACCGGGGTCAAGGCCACATCGTCCAGCGCGTTCTTAAGGCTTAAAACCAAAACCACACGCTCAAAATATGGCGATAACCGCCGACCATAAAGTTTCATCATTTCATCCCGATCCTCTCGATGTCAGCGTTATTTTTTAATCTTTGGCAGAGATTACCCCAGCCATTCCAGCAAAATGGCGTTCACCTCGTCGGGTTTTTCCTGCTGTGTCCAATGTCCGCAATCCTTGATGTCGACCCGGCGATAATCTGTGAAAAAAACATCCTTGCCATCCGCCAGATGCGGCGGGCAAACCCCGTCCTTATCAGCGGTAATCATCAGCACCGGAATATCAACAAGCACTGTCTTCCCTTTGGGCTGAAAGCGCTCCATATCACGCCAATTGGCATCCATATTGCGGTAATAATGCAAAGGAGCCGTCATGCCGCCTTCCCGGAAGGCCTCCACATAGACCGCCAGTTCCCGCTCCGGTAAAAAATCATCCCCCGGCCATTTGTCAGAAGGCCCTTGCAGCCAGGACACCAGATCCAAATCCGGCACCGAAAACGCGCCACCACCGTCTCCTGCGCCGTCATGGATTTTGGGCTTGCGAAAGAAGAACGCCATGGTGCGAGCCATATCTTGCTCGAAAATCGCTTCGCATGGTCCTTCCTCTTGAAAACGCACGATATACATCTGCTTGCCGAAAGCCGCTTCAAAAAGCGCGATCGGCGCAATAGAGCCGCGCGGAAGGAAGGGAATATTGAGATTGGCAATGCCGTGCAGGCGGTCCGGACAGTAAAATGGCAAGGACCAATTGATCAGCGCCCCCCAATCATGGCCGATCACAAAAGCCCGAGGCACCTGATAATGGTCAAGCAAGCCTGTCAGATCACGGGCCAAAATCTCCATTCCGTAAGCGGATCGGTCTTGTGGCTTATCCGAGCGCCCAAAGCCGCGCAAATCCGGCGCGAGAACGCAATAGCCCGCCCCGGCAAGAACAGGAACCTGATGCCGCCATGTAAAGGCAAGATCGGGGAAGCCATGCAGCAACAAGACCACAGCCTTTGCCCGATCCGGTGATGGCCCGGCGCGGTGCACGGCAAGTCGAATGCCGTTGGTTTCAACCATTTCTGGAACGGGAAAAGCGAACATAAGTCTCCTTCGCGCTGCACGCATTAGCCGTTATAGGGGAAAGAAAGCAAAAATCAGATGATTAAGCCAGATAGGAACGGCGCTCATCCCCCCAGATCCCGGATATTGGCATAATCCTCACTGCGCAAGCCATCGATGATATGGTCAGCCGTACTATGTGGCAGGCCCAAAGTCCGCAAAACCTGCCCGCCAAGCTGCAAGCTGGCCTCCAGCGTTTCCGGCACAAACGCCGATGCCCCCAGGGTTTCAAGCTCCACACCATGGGCATGATCGCGAGAGCGCACAATGATCGGAATATCGGGATTGATGCGCCGGGCCGCCTTCACAGCGCGCGCCGCAGACGCCGGATTGTCCAATGTCACCACAAGACTTGACGCTTTATAAAGTCCTGCGGCCTTTAACGTCTCGGCGGATGCGGCATTGCCATAAAATACCGACCAGCCGCGCCGGGTGGCGCGCAAGATGGTATCGCCATTCAAATCCAGCGCCACATAATCAATCCGTTGACTGCACAGAATTTTCGCCAGCGTTTGCCCGACACGGCCAAATCCGGCGATCACCACATGCCCTTCCAGATGCCCGCCGGTGTCCTCCAGCTTTGTTTGATTTCCCGGCGTATCAACAATTGCCACACGGCGTTCCAGCCAGCGTCCCAAAGCATCCAAAGCCGGTGTCAAGGCGATGGACAACACCACCACAACGCTAAGAATTTGAACCTCGCGGCTATCCAAAAGGCCAAGAGCCAAGGCGGCGGCAAACACAATGAAGGCAAATTCCCCGGCTTGTGACACCAAAAGTCCAAAGCGTTCCCGCGCCCCTTTTTCCAGATCGAATATCCAGCCAAGGCCATAGGCAACAATGGCCTTTATTGCCAGCATGGCTGCCAACAATGCCAGAATCCAGCCGATTTCATCCAGTATCAGCATGGGATCAAGGGCCATACCGATAGTCAGGAAAAACAGCCCTAAAAGCAGACTGCGATAAGGCTCGATATCCAGTTCCACCTGCGTTCGGTATTCGGTTTCCGCCAGCAGCAAACCTGCCAGAAATGCCCCCAGTTCCAAAGACAAGCCCACCCGTTCCATGGCCCAGGCAGCCCCCAGAACCACCAGCAAAGTGGTGGCGGCGAACAATTCAGAGTTTTTGGTACGCGCCACAAGACGGAAAAAAGGCTGGGCGGCAAAACGCCCAAGTGCCCACACAACAACAAGGGCGACAACCGCTTCCCCGATGGCTTTCAAGGCCACCAAAGAAAAAGCCGGGGCACCATCTGCAAGGGCGCTGACCAACAACAAGATCGGTACAACCGCAATATCTTGGAACAACAGCACGGAAAAAGTGCGCCGCCCCACCTTTGTGGCCAAGGCATCCTGATCCAACAGCAACCGCATTACCACAGCCGTGGACGACAGGCCCAGTGCCAGCCCCACAACCACCGCCGCTTCCATCGTCAAACCAAAAAGCGATGCCGCAAGGCCAATGGCTGCGGCACTGAGAACAACCTGAAGACCGCCCAGACCAAAAATCATCCCGCGCATGGCGCGTAGCCGTTGCGGCGACAATTCAAGCCCGATGGTAAACATCAAGAACACCACGCCGAATTCCGCCAGCATATGAATTTGCGGACTGTCGTCCACCAGCCCCAACACAAAAGGACCGATCACCGCACCGGCAACCATATAGCCGACCACCGGGCTCCAGCGCAGACGTGCAACCCCGAGCGCCGCCAGAATAGCCGCCAATAAAAACACCAACGCATCCATCAAGGCGCTGCCCTCTGCGCTAAAGGCGATCTGGGTGCTTTCGGATGTCATGATGTGTTCTGATATACCTTTGACAATAGAGAGGTTCTTTTATTCCTAAGCGGGAGCCCTTATATGGGCAAGTGCATCGGCTGGATTAATTGCCGATATTTTTTTTACACACGGCATGAGGGACGCAAAGTCCAACATATGTTTCTCGCTCTCTTGCAAGCTATCGCCGGTCTGGGGCTCCTTGTCATAGCCGGTGACATTCTCGTTCGCGGTGCCGCGGCTTTGGCCGAAAATTTCGGCCTGCCGCCTTTGTTGATCGGCCTGACCATCGTCGCGTTCGGGACGTCGGCCCCTGAATTGTTCGTTGGCGTGGACGCTGTCTTGCGCGGCGCACCCACCTTGGCCCTTGGCAATGTGGTGGGCAGCAATATAGCCAATGCCCTATTGGTTCTCGGTCTGCCGGCCTTATTGGCCCCCCTGACCTGCTCCGCGCCAAAATTGAACCGGAATATGGCGGTGATGCTGGCAGCAACGGTGTTGTTCATCGCCCTCGCCATGGGCGGCCAGATCGGCTTTTTTGAAGGCATGGTTCTGTTCATCGGGCTGATTGCCTTTCTGGTTTATTCCGGTATACGCGCCAAAGCCGACCCAAAAGTGGCAGAAGAATTCCTTGAATTTGAAGAAGACCTTTCCGAAAAACGCCGCCCATGGCTTTCAGGCATCATGGTGCTTGGTGGATGCGCGGGGTTGGTGCTCGGGGCCAATCTTTTGGTGGATGGATCGGTGTTCATCGCCACAACGCTGGGTGTGCCCGAAGCGGTAATCGGCCTCACCCTCGTTGCCCTTGGCACGTCCTTGCCCGAACTGGCCACTTCCATCGCCGCCGCCTTGCGCTGCCAATGCGATGTGGCGCTGGGCAATGTGATCGGCAGCAATATCTTCAATCTGCTGGGCATTATGGGCGTCACCGCCATGGTGGGAAATGTGCCGGTCCCCGATAGCTTTTTCCAAGTGGATCTTTGGGTCATGTTGGGAGCCTCCCTTGCCATTTTGCCTTTCACATTAAAACATCGGCCTTTGGGGCGAATTGCCGGTCTTGGGCTTGTGCTTGCCTATGCCGCCTATATCGGCTGGCTGGCTTATGATGGCATAAGTATCGCGCGTATGGCGGCGGTGGGATTATGATAGAAACCATTTTGATCACCGGCGCGGGCAAGCGTATCGGACGCGCCATGGCTCTGGGCCTTGCCAAAGCCGGGCACAAAATCGTGGTCCATTATCACCGGTCCGCGGCAGATGCGGACCATCTTGTGAAAGAAATCCGTGCACATGGCGGCACGGCCCATGCCATTGGCGCCGATCTTTATGACGAAACAGCCCTCGACCGCCTGATCGACGATGCGGCAGTGCAAGCCGGACCGATTTCGTGCCTGATCAACAATGCCTCCACCTTTTTGAATGACGATCTGTTGTCGGCGAACCGGGAAAGCTGGGACCAGCATATGCAGGTCAATTTACGCGCACCCTTCGTGCTAACGCAAAAATTTGCAGCCCAATTGCCGCCTGCTATGGCCGGCTCCGTGCTCAATGTGATCGATCATCGGGTGTGGAAGCTCAATCCGTTATTTTCCACCTATACGCTTTCCAAAGCCGCTTTGTGGACATTCACGCAAACCGCCGCACAGGCTTTGGCCCCACGCATTCGGGTCAATGCCGTCGGCCCCGGACCGGTGCTGCCCAGCACCCACCAAAGCGCTGAAGATTTCGCAAAAGAAGCCGCCAGCGTGCCTCTGGGGCATGGTCCATCCCTTGATGAATTCGTAAAAGCGGTTCAATTTCTTTTGGATGCGTCCTCGATCACCGGTCAAATGATCGCTTTAGACGGCGGCCAGCATCTGGCATGGCGTACAGCGGATGTGGATGCAAGCAAAGGATAACGCCATGGATGGCAGCGAGACTCACCGCACCCAAGGCCCCTCTCATATTGCCGATGGCTATCGGCGGATCCGGCATGTGTTTATCCGCGATCTTGTGGTGGATGCCCATATCGGGGTGTGGGAACATGAAAAAGGCGGCGGCCAGCGGGTGCGAATCAATGTGGATTTAGCCGTCGATGACCATCCCGGCCATCTGGACAAGCTGGAAAATGTGGTGTGCTACAACGAGATTATTGAAGGCATCCACGCCATCCTCGCCCAGGGCCATATTCACCTGGCCGAAACGCTGGCCGATCTCATCGCCGCCATGTCCTTGAAAGACAGCCGCGTCCGGTCTGTCAGGGTTCGGGTGGAAAAACTCGATGTGGTGGCTGCCGCAGCCAGTGTCGGCGTCGAAATCGAGCGTTTCAAAGGCTTTCCGTAACACGACGCGCCTCCTTTGGCTTGCGAATCGCAAACGGCTTGTACACAGGGGTAATGAAGGTCAAGAGGTCAGTTCAATAGAATTTCCCGATCCCTTCAATAAATCTTCTTTTCCTCGTTGACTTAGTATTTTATCTGTAATTTCAACGAGTTAGGAAAATTGCCTATTTTTTGTGCAAAGACCTATGAACCAAAGGTTACAGCCACGTTACGTGATTATGACAATGCTTTCCCACAAGGTTATCCACAGGAGCCGTGGACAAGTTTTCGCCGACTCTGATGCCGATCCTGCAGCCCCTTGAGTCATTGGTATTTTTTGGTCTTTTTGGCAAAAAATTACAGAATTGATCGAAAATAATGTAAATTTCCGGCTGATAGACGCCATGACCGACCGTAAAAAAATGACCGACCGTAAAACCGGCACGCCCGAAACTGTCAGCCTGCCAAAAGAGGCGGTCGCACCCGAAAAAAGCGCGGATCATGCCCCCATCGGGGCCGATGCCATTCGCCACGCTTTGAAAACCGCTCCGCGTGCCCCCGGCGTTTACCGTATGATGAATGCGCAAGGGGACGTGCTTTATGTTGGCAAGGCGAAAAACATCCGCAGCCGGGTGTCCAACTATACCCGACCCAATGGCCTTGGGAATCGCATCGGACGCATGGTCAGCCAAACCCGCTCCATGGAGTTTGTGACCACCCACACAGAAGCCGATGCCTTATTGCTGGAAGCCAATCTGATCAAGCGGCTGAAACCGCCGTTCAATGTGCTTTTGCGCGACGATAAATCCTTTCCCTATATCGTCTTGAAAAACACCCATCATTGGCCGCAAATTGCCAAGCACCGGGGGGCGCGGGGAAAAGACGGCCTTTATTTCGGGCCTTTTGCATCGGCGTCATCGGTCAATCGCACGCTCAACACCTTGCAGCGCATTTTTTTGCTGCGCACCTGTTCGGATGCGGTTTTGGAAAACCGGTCGCGGCCATGCCTGCTTTACCAGATCAAGCGGTGCTCTGCCCCATGTGTGGGCCGCATTTCAAAAGCCGATTACGATCAGTTGGTGGCTGATGCCCTTGCCTTTCTGGAAGGCCGCGACACCGGTATTCAAAAGCGTTTGGCCGCCGATATGATGGAAGCATCGGACGCACTGGATTTTGAAACCGCCGCCATTTTGCGCGACCGCCTGAAGGCCCTTGCCCATGTGCAAAGCCATCAAGGCACCGCCACCAGCCGCCTTGATGATGCGGATGTGATCGCGGCGGTGATGAAAGGCGGCCAGGTCTGTATTCAGGTGTTTTTCTTTCGGGCCGGGCAAAACCGGGGCAATCGCGCCTTCTTCCCCCGCCACGCCAAAGACGACCAACTGGATGATGTGCTGAGCGCCTTTCTGGCCCAGTTTTACGACAACAAACCGCCGCCCCGCCAAATTCTGCTGAATGAAACTCCGGCCAATATGCCCTTGCTGGCCCAAGCCCTGAGCGTGGCAGCAGGGCGCACGATCTCGCTTCATTTGCCGCAACGGGGCGCAAAACGCGATCTGGTCATAGAAGCCGAACGCAATGCCATTCTGGCGCTTGACCGCAAATTGGCAGACGCCGCCAATGAAAGCCAATTGCTTGCCGAACTGGCGGACATTTTACATCTGGACAGCGTGCCGAACCGTATCGAGGTGTATGACAACAGCCATATTCAGGGCAGCCACGCCTTAGGCGCGATGATTGTCTCCGGCGCAGAAGGCTTCGATAAAAGCCAATATCGGCGCTTTAATATCAAAAGCACCAGCCTGACCCCCGGCGATGATTTTGCCATGATGCGCGAAGTAATGACCCGGCGCTTTTCCCGGTTGCTGAAAGAAGACCCGGACCGCAGCCGCGGCTTGTGGCCCGACCTGATGCTGATCGATGGCGGCAAGGGGCAGCTTTCCGCCGTTCTGGAAGTGGCGCAAGACTATGGGGTAACGGAAGATGTTGACATTGTCGCGATTTCCAAAGGCCCCGACCGCCATGCAGGCCGCGAACAATTCCATAAGGCAGGCCATGAGGCCTTCATGATCCGCCCCGGCCATCCGGCCCTTTATTATCTGCAGCGCCTGCGCGATGAAGCCCATCGCTTTGCCATTGGCGGTCATCGGGCCAAGCGGTCCAAAGCCATTGTCAAAAGCCCGCTGGACGAACTTGCCGGTATCGGCCCCAAACGCAAACGCGCCTTGTTGCATCATTTCGGATCGGCTTCCGGCGTGGCCGATGCCGCCTTGAAGGATCTGGAATTGGTGGACGGCATTTCAAAGGCTATGGCGCGCCAGATCTACGACCATTTCCACGCCGGTTGATGCCTTTTTATTTTGCGCCGCAACATGTGAATTGTATGGCAAGATCAATATCCCATATAGGCTAAACATTCGATTTTATTATTTAAGGAGCCTTTCCATGTTGCACGGCAAAACAGCGATCATTACCGGGTCCACCAGTGGTATCGGACTGGGTATTGCAAAAGCGCTCGCCCATGCGGGCGCGCAGGTCGTTCTCAATGGATTTGGCGATGCGGCCGAGATCGAGAAAACCCGTGCCGCGCTACAAAGCGAAACAGGCCAGACCGTGCTTTATAATGGTGCCGACATGACAAAGCCGGACCAGATAGCCGATCTGGTTGCAAAGACCGCCAAAGAATTGGGCAGCGTTGATATCATCGTCAACAATGCCGGTATCCAGCATGTGGCCCCCATTGAAGATTTCCCGCCCGAAAAATGGGATGCCATCATCGCCATCAATCTCTCTTCCGCCTTCCACATGATCCACCATGCCATTCCGCATATGAAGACAGCCGGATGGGGCCGGGTCATCAATCTGGCATCGGCCCACGGCCTTGTGGCCTCTCCGTTCAAATCCGCTTATGTGGCCGCCAAGCACGGTATTTTGGGGCTGACCAAAACCGTGGCTCTGGAAGTAGCCGAACATAATATCACCGCCAATGCCATCTGCCCCGGCTATGTGCTTACCCCCCTGGTGGAAAAACAGATCCCCGACACCGCAAAAGCCCGCGGCATGACGGAAGATGAAGTAAAGCGCGATGTACTTTTGGCGGCCCAGCCCACCAAGAAATTCGTAAACGTGGAAGATCTGGGTGCCTTGGCCGTCTTTCTATGCGGCCCCCATTCTGAATCTTTCAATGGCGCATCTCTTCCCATTGAGGGCGGCTGGACAGCACAATGACCCATAAAGTCTGTGGTGCAGACCTGCCGGGACAATGCGTTCTGGTGCTTCAGGGCGGCGGTGCATTGGGGGCCTATCAAGCCGGCGTTTATCAAGCACTGAACAAATCGAAGATGGAGCCCGATTGGGTGATCGGCACCTCCATCGGTGCCATCAATGCTGCCATTATCGCAGGAAACGAACAAAACAAGCGGCTGGAAAAGCTGGAAAGTTTCTGGCGTATCGTCCAGCGCGACAGCCCGTCCATGATGCCGTCCTCCCTGGCGCATATGGGGGCGATGGCGGATATTTTTCTGCGTGGCATCCCCGGTTTTTTCCGCCCTTCCCTTTCGATGATGACAGGCGGATTGTGGCCACAAGGGCTGGATCATGCCTCCTGGTACGATACCGATGCTTTGCGCGATACGCTTGAAGCCCATGTGGATTTCAAGCAGCTCAATGCGGGTGCCACGCGCTTAACTGTCGGGGCGGTGTCTATCACCAAAGGCGAAATGCGCTATTTCGACAGCCGTGATACAAAACTGACCGCCGATCATATCATGGCATCGGGGGCTTTGCCGCCCGCCTTCCCCGCCATTGAAATCGACGGGGATCATTATTGGGATGGCGGGATTTATTCAAATTCCCCCATCGAAGCGGTGTTCGACGATGCCCCTCGGCGCAATTCGGTGGTGTTTTCCGTGCAGCTTTGGAACAGCGAAGGACCGCATCCCAATAGCCTGTGGGAAGTATCGGCGCGGCAAAAAGAAATCCAGTATGCCAGCCGCATCGATAGCCATATCAAGCGGCAGGCACAGCTTCACCATCTGCGTCATATCATCAATGGTTTGGCAGAGAAAATCCCCCAGGAAGAGCGGAAAAAGCTGGAAATCGCCGAACTGGCCGCTTGGGGATGCCAAACCGATATGCGCGTCATCCGCCTGGTCATTCCCCGCCATAGCTATGAAGACCCGCTCGCCGATGCGGACTTCACCGCCGCCAGCCTGCAAGAGCGCATGGAGGCAGGCTTTGCAACGGCAAACCGCGCTTTATCAGACAAGCCATGGGAAAGGTTCCTTGATCCCAAAGAGGGTGTGGCGTTATTCGACTATCGCTAAGCCACAAGAACAAAGGGGGGGCGCGGTGCCTGATTTTTCTATGGAACTCCATATGGGCGGGCTGGTGGCCGGCGTGGATGAAGCCGGACGCGGCCCCCTTGCAGGCCCCGTGGTCGCCGCCGCCGTTATTCTGGACCCGGACCATATCCCCCTTGGCCTGGATGACAGCAAGCGCCTGAGCAAAACCAAGCGCCAAAGATTGTTTGACCATATCCATGAACAGGCCATTGCTGTGGCGATCACGCAGGCCAGTGTAGAGGAAATCGATCGCCTCAATATCTTGCAGGCCAGCCTGTTGGCCATGCGCCGTGCGGTCGAGGCCCTTGATCCCGCGCCCCATGCCTGCCTTGTGGATGGCAATCAGCATCCCGGCACCAAATGTCCGGCCCAATGCGTGGTAAAGGGCGATCAATTGTCCGCATCCATCGCCGCAGCCAGCATTTTGGCCAAAGTAAAACGCGATCAAATCATGCCGATCTGGCCCGAAAACATCCCGCTTATGGATGGGAGCAAAACGCAGGATATGGCGTGCCCAAGCACCTCGAGGCGCTAAAGCTTGTGGGTGCCACCGCATATCACCGCAAAAGCTTTGCCCCGGTTCGTAAGATTCTACTCCAGACTCATAAGGCAAATAATTGATTCAGATAGAAGAATCTGATTGACCCGAGTCGCCGTTTTTTCCACACTAGGGCCGTCCAGAGAGGAAAAAACGATGTCGAATACCCAAAAAGAAGCCGGAACAGCCAGCACCAAAGCAACGCCGCAACGCTCTGCAAATTTGCCGCTGGATACCATCTTGCAAGGCGAGTGCATCGAAGTAATGCGCGGCCTTCCCGATGCGTCTGTGGACATGATTTTTGCGGACCCGCCTTATAATCTGCAATTGAAGGACCAGCTTCAACGTCCCGATAATTCGCAGGTGGATGGCGTTGATGATGCCTGGGATAAATTCGACAATTTCGCCAGCTATGACAGCTTCACCCGCGAATGGCTGGCTCAGGCGCAGCGGATCTTGAAAAATACCGGAACGCTGTGGGTGATCGGCACCTATCACAATATTTTCCGCGTTGGCGCCGCCATGCAGGATCATGGCTTTTGGCTTTTGAACGACATTATATGGCGCAAAACCAATCCCATGCCCAATTTTCGCGGCACCCGTTTTACCAATGCCCATGAAACCCTTATCTGGGCTGCAAAAAGCGCCGATCAACGCAAATACACATTCAATTACAATGCGCTAAAGGCCATGAACGACGATCTTCAGATGCGTTCCGATTGGCTGATCCCCATTTGTTCCGGCAAAGAACGCCTGAAGAAAAACGGGAAAAAAGCCCATGCCACGCAAAAGCCCGAAGCGCTTTTATACCGCATCTTGATGGCCGCATCGAAACCGGGGGATGTGATCCTAGACCCCTTTTTCGGATCTGGCACCACGGGTGCTGTCTCGAAGAAACTGGGGCGCCATTTCGTGGGGATCGAACGGGACGAAGGCTATATCGCCGTTGCCCGCGAACGCATTGCCGCCACGGAAAAGCTGGATGAAGAAGCGCTGGGCTATACCATTTCCAAACGTCAGGCTCCGCGCGTTCCTTTTGGCCAGCTTGTGGAAGCGGGGCTGATCAAAACCGGGGCCACCCTTTATGACAGCCGTCGCCGCCATACGGCACGGGTGCGGTCTGACGGCACCTTGGTCAGCCGCGACATGACAGGCTCGATCCATCAAATCGGCGCCCATGTGCAAGGGGCCCCCGCCTGCAATGGCTGGACCTTCTGGCATGTGGAAAATCGCGGCGATCTGGTACCTTTGGACCGCCTGCGTGAAGAAATCCGCGCCATTTCCCACGCCTAGAACCACAGCTTCGCCTGTCGAACGAGAGAGGTTCCCACGGTTTCAAAGCAGCGTTACAGTATCATCGGCGGTTATGGCCATGATGAAAAACCTGCGAGGGCTTTGGGAAAATGATGCGGATCATAATGCGCGGCGTGGCGGCACTGGGCGTTTTGCTGGTGCTGGCCTTTATTGGCTTATGGCTGCGTGTGGTTTTCCTGCCGGATGCACGCCCCGATAAAGTGGACAGCCCGACCATCAGCTTGATGGCAAAGCCGCCATTGACCGGTTGGCACAAGCCATTCGCTTTGAAACCGTTTCCACAGAAAATGCGGCCGATTATGATGCGGCTCCCTTTGCGGACTTTCATGCCTTTTTGAAAGACCAGTTCCCCTTGATCCACCAACGAGCCGAACGCCATGAAATTGGCCGTGATGCCCTTTTGTTCGGGCTCAGGGGCAGCGATGTAGAGACACCGGCCATTGTGTTGATGGCCCATCAGGATGTGGTGCCCGTGGAACCGGGAACCAAAGGCAACTGGATCCATCCCCCCTTTGGCGGCGTGGTGGCCGATGGCTATATCTGGGGGCGCGGCACGCTGGACGACAAAGGCAGCCTGATGGCCATCATGGAAGCCCTTGAGCATCTGCTTGCCCAGGGCTTTACCCCCAAGCGCAGCTTGTGGCTGGCTTTCGGGGCCGATGAAGAATTGGGCGGCGACAAAGGGGCGGCGCTGATCGCCCAATGGCTTGCGAACCAGAATGAACAGATCGCCTTCGTTCTGGATGAAGGTCTGGCCGTTTTGCAAGGCATCACACCGGGCATTGCTGAACCGGTGGCCATGGTCGGGCTGGCGGAAAAAGGCTCGATCACCCTTCGCTTGCGGGCCGAAAGCGAAGGCGGGCACAGCTCCATGCCGCCGATGGTTTCGGCACCGGGCCGATTGAGCCGCGCCCTGGCTCGTCTGGAAAGCACCCAAATGCCCGCAAGCCTTGAAGGGGTGCCCAGCAAAATGCTGACCCGTCTTGCCCCGCATATGGCCTTTCCGTTGAATGTGATTTCAGGCAATTTATGGCTCACTGGCCCTGTGGTTTTGAACCAGTTTTCCAAAACCCCCTCCACCAATGCCATGATCCGCACCACCACGGCCATCACCATGCTTCAGGCCGGGTTCAAATCCAATGTGCTGGCCCAAAGTGCCGAAGCCACCATCAATTTTCGTATTCGCCCCAATGATACCGGCCAAACCGTGATCGACCATGTGCGCACAACCATCGACGATCCGGCCATCACCATCATCGGCACGGCTGATCAGGCGCGGGAAGCCACAAAAGTATCTTCAACCGATAGCGCCGCCTTCCACGTCATCGAAAAAAGCATTGCCGAAACCTTCCCAAAGGCCCTGATCGCACCGGGGCTGATGGTGGCGGCAACCGATAGCCGCCATTTCACGGCAGTAGCCGATGATGTGTACCGCTTTGCCCCCATGCGCCTTAATTCCGAAGATCTAAAGCGCCTGCATGGCACCAATGAACGTGTGTCCACCGAAAACTATCTGGAGATGATCCGCTTTTATGTTCGTCTGATAGAAAATTCCAACACCGCAACACGCCATTAGGTTTTCTGCTTTTGCACCATATGCGCCACTTTGCGCATCACCGTTGGCAACCCATCAAGATCGTGCATAGGCACCCACAGGCCATCGGGGCGGGCATCGGCCCTGATATGGGCGCGCGCCACCTTCATGTGAAAATGAAAATGGGTGAAGGTATGGCGCACCACGCCTTCCAATATGGTCCAGTCCGCAGCATTCGGGGCATGGGCCAGTGCCGCATCGTCATCAAGGGGCACATCCCCCCACGGTGAAGACGGCACTTCCAGCATCCCGCCCAGAAGCCCCTTGGCCGGACGACGGCGCAACAACACATCCCCATCGCTTTCCAGCCAAAAGGCCAAAGCATGCCGCACCGGTTTGATTTTCTTGGCGGGCTTGATGGGCAGTTCTTCCATCCGGCCCTTGGCATGGGCAATACAAGCGCCTTCCCACGGGCAAATCCCGCATTTGGGCGCACGCACTGTGCAGATGGTCGCCCCCAGATCCATCAGGCTTTGGGCAAAATCACCCGCACGCCGATCCGGCACCAAGACCAGCGTTTCCGCCCGGATCGCTTTTTTGGCTTTGGGCAAGGGCTCGTCGATGAACCGCAAGCGAGAGATCACCCGCTCCACATTGCCGTCCACAGCGGCGGCGACTTTGCCAAACGCAATGGCGGCAATGGCCCCTGCGGTATAATCGCCAATCCCGGGCAGGGTTTTCAGCGTTTTTTCATCTGGTGGAAAACAGCCGCCAAAATCCGCCACGATCTTGCAAGCACAGGCATGAAGATTGCGAGCCCGGGCATAATAGCCAAGCCCTGCCCAACGATCGAGCACGGCTTCCAACGGGGCATTGGCCAAATCCTTAACGGTTGGCCAGCACGCCACAAACCCTTCGAAATACGGCTTTACCGCCTGAACCGTTGTCTGTTGTAACATGATTTCCGACAGCCACACATGATAGGGATCAGGCGCTTTCCCTCCCCGTGCCCGCCAAGGCAACACCCGTTGATGCCGGTCATACCATGCCAGCAAAGCCCCGCTCAATTCATCCGGCCGATTCTTGGATATGGTTCCCATCCGGGGCTGCGTTTCGGGACGAAGGGTGCTACTCATCAAGAGGTTCGGCTTTCTTATAGGAAACGGTTTTGGCTTATCATGACCATCATGGCGCGGTGAAAGGACAGTGGCAGGCAAGATGAATGCTGGCAAGTCAAGCAGGAGCAATCAGGTCCGCCTCTCAAGGCGCGGAAAAACCGTTCCGCTTGCCCGGCTGATGCCGGATATTGCCCGAACGGCTTGGCGTAGCGTGGCTTTATCAATCAGGAAATCGTCGCCCGTTGGGTTGAAATCGTTGGCGAGGATATTGCTGGCAACGCCGTGCCTTTGCGGCTTTCCTTCCCGCGCGGCGAACGCATGGGCGGCACATTGGAGATTCGCGTCACCCCTGCTTTTGCACCGATGCTCCAGCATAGCGAACCACGGATCATCGAACGGGTGAACCGCTTTTTCGGCTATGGAGCGGTGGCGCGTATCAAGCTGCAACAAGGCCCGGTGCAGCGCCAAGCCCCACCAAAACCGCCTGCCCCGCCGTCACCACCCGATCCCCAAGCGGTGGCGCAATCGGGAAAGCTGGTAAAACCCATTAAAGACGATAAACTCCGCGAGTTGCTGGAACGCTGGGGAGCCGCTATTTTACAAAAAAAACGCTCCTGAGCATGAAGGGCGTCCATAAAGGCTCATGCAGGCATTTGACACTGGCCATCCGGCTTCATGCCGATTAAAATTTCTATATCTGGTAGGTACAAGGCTTATGACACACAAATTAAAGCAGTTGGCAACCCCGTCCCTCATTGCGTTTCTGGCATTGGGGTTGGCCGCTTGCGGCAATGACGACAGTAGCGGAACAATGGACAAAAGCAGCGCCCCTGCGGAAAGCGCAAGCGCTGAAAGTGCCACCGATTACAGCAAGGTCATCACCACCGAAACAGCATCGGAAAAAGGCTTTGCGCTGGGCGGGGTCAGCATGGGCAATCCCGATGCACCGGTGACCATCATCGAATATGCCTCGCTCACCTGTTCGCACTGCGCCGCCTTTGACCGCGATGTGCTTCCCGATCTGAAAGAAACCTATATCAAAACCGGCAAGGTGCGTTACGAATTCCATAATTATGTGATGAACCGCTATGATCTGGCCGCCTCTGCCGTGGCCCGTTGCATGGGACCAGACCGGTTCTTCCCCATCGCCGAGCTGTTTTTCTCCACCCAGGCCACATGGCTTGCCAATGCCAGCCAGCAAGATGCAAAAGTGGTGATTGATGACATGGCCAATGTGGTGCGCAAGGCAGGTGTCAGCCGCACTCGCTTCGATCAATGTCTGTCGGAACGTGATCTGCAGCAGCATCTGGTGGAAATGACCAGCGAAGGCCAGAAGCGCTGGCAAATCGCAGGAACGCCCACCATCATCATCAACGGGAAAAAGCGTGGCGCCGAAGCCAGAGATTCGACACCCTGTCTGAGATCATCGAGGACGAACTTTAATCTGAACAGGCCAGCCTTTGCAGTTCTCAAAGCTCAGACTTTCCGGCTTTAAGTCCTTCGTCGATCCGACCGAGCTTCGGATCGAAGCTGGGCTCACGGGAATCGTCGGGCCCAATGGCTGCGGAAAATCCAATCTGGTAGAGGCGCTGCGCTGGGTGATGGGAGAAAACTCTGCCCGATCCATGCGTGGGTCGGGCATGGACGATGTGATTTTCGCAGGAACCAGCCGCCGTCCGGCGCGCAATCTTGCAGAAGTATCGCTGACCATCGATAACAGCCGCCGCCGCGCCCCTGCCGCTTTCAATGAAGAAGACCAGCTTGAAATCGTCCGCCGGATCGAACGGGAATCCGGCTCCGCATACCGCATCAATGGGCGCGATGTTCGGGCCAAGGATGTGCAGCTTTTATTTGCCGATGCAGCCACCGGCGCCCACTCCCCGGCCATGGTCAGCCAAGGCCGCGTCGGCGCTTTAATTGCGGCAAAGCCAAAAGATCGCCGCGCCATATTGGAAGAAGCCGCGGGCATTTCCGGCCTGCACAGCCGCCGCCGGGAAGCGGAACAACGCCTGAAAGCGGCGGAAAACAATCTTGTGCGCCTGCAAGATGTTCTGACCCAATTGGAAACACAAAGCGCTGCTTTGAAGCGGCAAGCCCGACAAGCAGAGCGCTACCGCACCCTTTCCAACGACATCCGCAAGGCAGATGCGGGCATTTTATACCACAAATGGCGCAATGCCTTGGATCAGGCGCGCGCCTTGGAACGCAATCAACACGAGATCGAACAGCACGTCGGCACCCTGACAGCCACGGCAACGAAGCTCAGTGCGGAACAAACCCAACTCGCGGCCCAGCTTCCCGATCTGCGCAAAGCCGAAACAAATGCCGCAGCCCACGTGCAACGGCTGCAAATGACCGCCAGCCAGCTTGAAGCGGATGAGCGCCAGCGCGCCGACATGCTGGCATCGCTGGAGCGTCAGATCCAGCAGATTCAAGCGGATGAACTGCGCGAAAAAGAAACCCATGCGGATGCCAAAGCCGCCCTGTCGCGGCTGGATGCGGAACAGGCCCGCCATAAGCAGGCCCAAGAAGGCCAGCTTGCGGCGGAACAGGCGGCCCGCGATCATCTTGATACCTGCGCCCGCAAAGCGGAGGAGGCAGAAGCCGCCTATGATGCCATTGGCCAGCGCCTTGCCGAAGCGCGAGGCCGCCGCGCCAGCCTCTCCAGCGACCTGACCGCCCTTGAGCGTCGGCGCGACCGCATGGCCCGCGATCATCAGGAAACACAAGCCGCCATTCACGCCATGGAAGAGGCCGATCCCGATGCGCAGGCGGTAAAAACCGCAGAAATCGCTGTCGCCGCCTTAGAAAAACAAATCGAGGACCGTGCCCTCAAACTGGAAGAGGCTGCCGCAAAAACCGCGCAAGCCCGCGAAGAAGCGGATCAAAAACGCGCAGCCCTGTCGCAAAGCCGCAGCAATCTGGCCAGCAATCAAGCAGACCGTGCCGCATTGGAAAAGCGGCTGCAGGCGCGCAATGTGAACGGGCAAGCCTCTATTGCCGACCAACTGTCCGTGCATGCCGGCTTTGAACAAGCCTTGGGCGCCGCGCTGGGGGAAGATCTCAATGCCCCCCTTGATGCTGCCGACGCGCCAACCGTTTGGCATAGCCTTCCGCCCCTTTCCCAAGTGCCGCAGCTTCCCGATACGGCGATCCCCTTATCCAATCATGTGGAGGGGCCAGCCACCCTGACCCGCCGCCTATCGCAAATCGGTGTGGTGGAAACGGATGCCCAATTACAGCATCTGGTCCCCGCCTTGCTGCCCGGCCAAAGGCTGGTGACCAAAAGCGGCGGCCTTGTGCGCTGGGATGGTTACCGCATGGCTGCCGATGCGCCAAGCGCCGCAACCATTCGCCTGCAACAGAAAAACCGCTTGGCTGTTTTAAAAGCAGAAAGCGTTGAACTGGAAGCCAAAGTCGCCGTCGCCGCCACAGCCCATGAACAGGCACAAAGCGCGGTTCAAAACGCTACAAAGGCACAGGCATTGCAACGCACGCATCTTGATGAAGCGGAAAGCGCCGTGCGTGCTGCAAAGCAAAAGCTGGCCGAGGCAGAAGCGGAAGCCAATCGCCGCGCCTCGCGCCTTGCGGGGCTGACCGAAACGCTGGCCCGTCTCACACAAGAAATGAACGATGCACAGGCCCGCTGCAAAACCATCAAGCCGCTTTGGCCGAACTCCCCCTTGCCACCGATCTGGAAACCCGATCCAGAACCGCGCGGGAAGCGGTTGAAACCGCGCGCCATGCACTGGCCCAGGCCCGCACCAACCACGACACATTAAGCCGCGAGGCGCAGAGCCGCCGGGATCGCCTGTCCGCCATCGAAACGGAACATCGCGCTTGGGAACAACGGCTCAAGCGGGCTGCCGATCAATTGGAGCAGCTGGATAAACGCCGCCAAACAGCACAGGCCGAGCAGGTAAAAATTAAAATCCCGCCCGACGAATTTGCCCAAAAACGTCAATCCCTTGCCGACCAGATTGAACAAGCCGAGGCCACAAGGCGGCAAGCAGCCGATCAATTGGCAAGCGCAGAAACTGCGCTGGCGGAAAAAGATCGCGCCTTGAAGGCCGTGCAAGAACAGCTTGCCGATATCCGCGAATCCCGCGCGCGAACCGCCGCAGCATTGGACGCCATGACAGCACAGCGGCAAGAAATTGCCCGCATGTCTGGCGAGCGGTTTCAATGCCCGCCCCCTGATATTTTAAAGAAACTGGATCTGGGCGATCCGGCCCAACTGCCGGATATGGAAACATTCGAGGAGCAATCGACGCGTCACAAAGCCCAGCGGGAGCGTTTAGGGGCTGTGAATCTGAGAGCCGACGAAGAATTGCGCGAGGTTGAAACCCAGCTTTCCCATCTGCTGGAAGAACGCAACGATCTGGAACAGGCCATCGGGCGTTTGCGTCAGGCGATTGGCAGCCTCAACCGCGAAGGCCGCGAACGGTTATTGAGCGCCTTTCAAGAGGTAAGCCGCCATTTCTCCGACCTGTTTCAAACCCTGTTCGGCGGAGGATATGCGCGTCTGGAACTGGTCGAATCGGATGACCCTTTGGATGCGGGCATCGAGATCATGGCCAGCCCGCCGGGTAAAAAGCTGCAGATCCTGTCACTTTTATCGGGGGGCGAACAAGCCTTAACCGCGCTATCCCTGATCTTTGCGGTGTTCATCACCAACCCCGCCCCTATCTGCGTGCTGGACGAAGTGGATGCCCCGTTGGATGAAGCCAATGTGGAGCGGCTGTGCGATTTGCTGGACGGTATGAATGCCCGCACCGACACGCGGTTTCTTATCGTCACCCATAATGAAGTGACCATGGCCCGTATGCACCGTTTGTTCGGCGTAACCATGGCCGAACGCGGAATCTCGCAGTTGGTCTCTGTGGATCTGGAACGCGCCGAATCACTAACGGCCGCACAATAAGCCTTGCGAATCACACTTTTCTTATATTTTTCAATATCTTAAGCCAAGATTTGTCGTTCTTGACAGCATATGGGGCCGCCTCTATAGTGCGCGCGCGTTTGCAGAGGGGTGTATCCGGCATTTTTCACAAGCGCGCTGTCAATCATGGCAGGTGATCGTGGATCCTGAGACACGCGAAAATAAAAAAAGCAGCTTCGACAAGAGGTTGGCTGAAGCGCGTGCAAAAATCGGGAAGCATGATGATGCCGATGGACAGCAAAATAAAGATGCGGACGACGGCCAAAGCCTGTCACATGGCTATCGAATGGGGCTCGAGTTCGTGTCGGCGGTTGCAGTCGGCGCTTTCATAGGCTACTGGCTTGATCGCTGGTTTGGAACATCTCCGATTTTCTTGATCGGGATGTTTCTAATCGGAACGCTGACAGGGTTCCGCAATTTGATGCGGCTTCTTGAAAGCACCAATGACGAGACTGACGGCAAGGCTGGCGGCAAAACTGGCGACGGACTTGACGACAAGACTGGCGAAAACGAATAGGCAACTCTCATCGCGGAGCTTTAAGGCGTGGCTAACCCGCTCGAGCAATTCGAAATTCATCCCGCAGCCCCGCTTTCCATTGCGGGCGTCGATGCATCCCTGACCAATGCTGGCATTTTCATGCTGATCAGCAGTCTCAGCGTTGCTGTGTTCGTGCTGATGGGCGTGCGCCGTAGCAATGTGGTGCCCGGCCGCTGGCAGTCCATGGTTGAACTTTGCTATGAATTCATTGCCGGTATGGTGAAAGAGAATATCGGACAGAAAGGACGCGCCTATGTGCCGTTCGTCTTTACCCTGTTCATGTTCATTCTTGCCGGAAACCTGATTGGTTTGCTGCCCTATTCCTTTACGGTGACCAGCCATCTGGCGGTTACATTCGCCTTTGCCGGACTGATTTTTCTGGCAACCATTGTCATTGGCTTCATCAATCATGGCGCACATTTCCTCGGGATGTTCGTCCCCAAGGACACGCCGATCCTTTTGATGCCGTTGATCATCGTGATCGAGGTTATTTCCTTCCTCTCGCGTCCGATCACCCATTCGGTGCGTCTGTTTGCCAACATGACCGCCGGGCATATCCTGTTGAAGGTGTTTGCCGGTTTCATTGTCAGCCTGTTATTGGCGGGCGGTGTATTGTCAGGGATTTCGGTGCTGCCGGCCTTGATGATTGTCATTCTGAATGCGCTTGAACTTCTGGTCGCCGTTGTGCAGGCCTATGTGTTCGCGCTTTTGACCTGTGTTTATCTGAACGACGCCGTCAATCTTGAACATTGATCGGCCAAGCCACATCCACAACTCATTTGACCATCTGACCTTATACGAAAGGACTGACTAATGGACGCAGAAGCCGCAAAGCTCATCGGTGCAGGGATCGCCACACTCGGCATGGGTGGGGCCGGTATCGGCCTTGGCTTGATCTTTGGCTATTTCCTTCAGGCCGCACTTCGCAATCCGGCTGCCGCTGACAAGCTGCGCCCGACCCTGATTTTCGGCTTTGCCGTGACAGAAGCCCTGGGCATTTTCTCGTTCCTGGTTGCCCTGATCTTGCTGTTCGTCGCCTAATAGGCGGCCACAAGCAATCAATGCCTGCCGCCGGATCGTCCGTTCATCGGGTCCGGCGGTGGATTTTCAGCCGGATCAGTCCCATAATGGGATTGATAGGCTGAAAACGACCTGACACGCGACCCGAGCAAGAGGAAGCACAATGCCTCAGTTTGATCCGGCGCTTTTTGCACCACAGATCATTTGGCTGATCATCGCCTTTGGCGTACTTTGGCTGCTTATGGCACGCGTGGGACTTCCGCGTGTGGAGCGGGCCATGGTCGAGCGTTCTGAACAGATCGAAGCCGATCTGGATGCCGCCCGCACCATGAAAGCCAAGGCCGACGAACTCACAGAAGAGTATGAAGCGGCTCTGGCTCAGGCACGGGCCAAAGCAGGGGCCATTTCCGAACGCACCAAGGCCGACATCCGCGAACGCTCCGAAAAGCTTCTGAGCGAGACGCAAGCAAAAATCGATGCAGAAATTGCCAAGGCCCAACAGGGTATCGATCAGGAAGTGAAGGCCGCTATGGGCGAGATGGATAAAATGGCCACGGATGTGGCTGCGTCCCTGATCGCACGCCTGACAGGTGAAGAGGTGGAAAGCGCCGAGATTGAAGCGGCTGTGACCACCATTCGGTCGGAGGCGGCATAATGGCCCAGACATCTCAAAATAACGGCCATCAGGAACTGGTGGAAGTAGATGCCCATCACGGTGAAGAAGGGCTATTCCAATCGGCAGAATTCTATGTTGCCCTTGGATTCGTAATCTTCGTTGCTTTGTTGCTGTATTTTGGCATTCACAAAATGATTGCCAAAGCACTTGATGACCGCTCTGCCAAAATCGCCGGACAGATCGATGAAGCCCGTCAGCTTCGGGAAGAAGCACAGGCCGATCTGGCACAAAGGCAACGTCGCCAGCGGGAAGCCGCCAGCGAAGCAGACGCCATCATTGCTCAGGCCGAAGACGATGCCCGCTTGATGACCAGCGAAGCAATGGCCGAGATCAATCGTGTCAGCACCCGCCGCGAAGAAGTGGCCCGCCAGAAAATCAAGCAGGCAGAACAAGATGCCCTGCGCAATCTTCGTGCGGAAGCCACCGATATCGCTGTAAAAGCCGCTCGCACGGTGATCGCCGATAAATTATCGGGCAAAAAAGGCTCCGACCTGATCGCCACGACCATCAAAGGTCTGGACGCCTGATCCAATTTCTTTGCCTTCCGCAGTCGAACCGGGCTGCGGAAGTGCTTTTCCTCCGGGCCGATCCGAAATGCCCGTCGCAGGACCGGGGCCAAGCGCCCTTTTAAGTCTCCCCCATATTACCGCCATAGCGCAGCCCATATGCCACTTCGCCCTTCTCCTTGGGCCCAAACAGCCTCCCGCGCCATATGCGCGCTCCAGACCCATCTATAGCGTTCTCCGGGGTTATATAGCCGTCGGATAGGCGGCATATGGACAGCATCAACAGATTGACGCGGACAGGCCGAACGCAGCCGGGAAACAAAAAACCGCCAGTCCCAGACAAAAGCTGGAACCGACGGCTTATCCTGCGTGCTCTTGACGGTTACGGCATCAAGCAGAAATCAATAGCCGCAAATCTCTTCCACCTTGTTCAAGGTCAAACGCGTTTCCACAAGAAGTTCATTCACTTCATCATAAGCCAGATCTTCTTCTTCCGCGAAGGCCTTCATGCCTTCGTCATCACCGCTAACGGCAATCGCAGCAAGAACGGTCATGATTTCATAAGAATCCGTGGGCAGCGCCTTTTTCAGCTCCACGATATAACATTCGCAAGCCTCTGGATCGGCTCCCGGCTCCGCTTTACATGCCTCGGTAATCCGGCCTTCAGCTTCCGTCACACTCAGCACCTGTGCAGACGCAACACCGCCAAAACAAAAACCCGACACAACGAGCGCGAGAAGAGAAGAACGGATCATATTGGTTTCCCTTAAAAAGAGTTTTCTGATCGACAAACACATGCAATGACTGTGGAGCGGGTGATCAATCGCCCTCCCCACAAGCCTTGAAAAACCCGTTGCTCTTGAAGGTCATGACAACATCACCCTTCTGATTGAGCACCGTGTAATCGCTCTTGATATTGCCTATTCCCGGCTTGGATTTCAAGCGACGCGTGTCTGTAACTTTCATATGCACGCTTAACACGTCCCCCGGATAAACGGGTTTCACCCAGCGGATCTCGTCCACACCGGGCGACCCAAGGGTGGCTGTGCCGGTTTCTTCCATATGATCGACCATCATGCGCATGGTCATGGCGCATGTGTGCCAGCCCGAAGCGCACAAAGCTCCGAACAGTGATTTTTTTGCTGCTTCCTTATCCACATGGAAAGCTTGCGGGTCATATTTCCTTGCGAATTCAAGAACCTCGGCTTCTGTCACCTCGTAACGGCCGAAAGATGCCTCGTCTCCCACATGGAAATCTTCAAAAAACATGGCCTGTTTTTGCACCTTGGAAACCTCCTTGCTATTCACCTGTCCAGAGATATCCCATCGCGCCACACGAACCCGGAAGAGCAATCCGGCAGGCTTTAATTGGCAAAGCGGAACATCATAATGTCCCCATCTTGGACCAGATATTCCTTGCCTTCCAGACGCATTTTCCCGGCGTCCTTCGCGCCATGCTCGCCGCCACAGGCACATAATCATCAAATGCTGTGGTTTCGGCCCGAATGAAGCCCTTTTCAAAGTCCGTATGGATAACGCCAGCCGCTTGCGGGGCTTTGGTGCCTTGGGTGATGGTCCAGGCGCGTGCCTCTTTGGGGCCAACGGTGAAATAGGTAATCAACCCCAGCAAATCATAGCCCGCGCGGATGATGCGGGCGAGCCCGGTTTCCGAAAGCCCGATATCCGCCAGAAATTCCGCTTTTTCCTCGTCGCTGTCCATCTGCGCGATTTCCGCTTCAATGGCGGCAGAAATAATCACGCAAGCCGCCCCTTCGGCCGTGGCTTTTTCTTCCACCTTTGCCGAAAACGCATTGCCGGATGCGGCCGCTGCCTCATCCACATTGCAAACATAGAGAATCGGCTTCCCGGTCAGCAATTGCAGCCCTTCAAACAGGCGTTCTTCTTCCGGATCGGCACGCTCCACCGTGCGGGCTGGCCGTCCATCTTCCAGCACTGAAATGCAGCGCTTCACCAATTCCAGAATGGTTTTTGCTTCTTTTTCCTGACCACGGATGCGCCGCTCCAGATTGGGAATACGCTTGGTCAGCGACTCAAGGTCTGCCAGCATCAGCTCGGTTTCCACCGTTTCCGCATCCGCCACAGGGTCCACTTTGCCGTCCACATGGGTGATGTCGTCATCTTCAAAGCACCGCAACACATGCACGATGGCATCAACCTCGCGGATATTGGCAAGGAACTGATTGCCAAGCCCTTCGCCCTTGGAGGCGCCGCGCACCAATCCGGCAATATCCACGAAAGATAACCGGGTGGGGATCGTCTGCTGAGATTTGGCAAGGCTGGCTATTTCAGAAAGACGCGGATCAGGCACAGAGACATCGCCCACATTGGGATCAATGGTGCAAAAAGGATAGTTCGCCGCTTGGGCGGCGGCCGTGTTGGTCAGCGCATTGAACAAGGTGGACTTGCCAACATTAGGCAAGCCGACGATACCGCATTTGAAACCCATTTTCCGATCCTTATCGCGGCGCCCTTGAAGCGCCCATTGTTTTTAGCGAGAGTGCGACACGGACTGCGCCACATCGGTCATAAAGCGCGGCCAATCGCGCTTGACGAGCCATTGGGCGCTCCCCGCAATGGCATCGCATAAGCCATCAACCCAAGGCCAGTCCGCCTTGGAAAAATCAGACAGTACATAAGGGCTGACAAGATCCCGATCACCGGGATGCCCGATGCCCATGCGCACACGGACAAAATCGGCCCCGCAATGGGCCATGATCGAACGCAAGCCATTATGGCCCGCATGACCGCCGCCGACTTTCACCCGCAGCTTGCCCGGTGTCAGATCCAGCTCATCATGAAAGACCACAAGATCAGCCGCCGTCAGCTTATAAAAGCGCATGGCTTCACCAACCGCACGACCACTTTCGTTCATATAGGTCTGCGGCTTTAGAATGATCACCTTTTCACCGGCGATCATCCCTTCACTGCATAAAGCGGAAAAGCGGGTGCGCTCCGGCCCAAAGGAATGGCGGCGGAGTATTTCATCCACCGCCATAAAGCCGATATTATGCCGATTGTCGGCATATCGATTTCCGGGATTGCCCAAACCGGCAAAAAGCAGCATGTGGCTGGCTCTCAGTCCTCGGAGCTTTCTTCCGTCTCAGCTTCCTCGGATTCTTCGCTCTCCTCGGACCGCATGGAAGACGGCGCTGCAATCGTGGCAATTGTGAAATCACGATCGGTAATGGTTGGCTCACAGCCTTCAGGCAAAGACACCGTCGAAATCTTGATGCTATCGCCCACATCGAAAGAGGCAAGATCAATATCGATCGATTCTGGAATATCCGTGGCAGGAACATTCAGTTCCACTTCATGCCGCACGATATTCAGAACGCCGCCACGTTTCAGGCCGGCACATTTTTCTTCATTGAAGAAATGCACAGGCACTTCCACGGTGACTTTCGAGCCTTTTGCAAGGCGCAGAAAATCCACATGAAGCGGCGTATCGGTGACCGGATGAAGCTGGATATCACGCGGCAGAACGCGTTCTTTTTTGCCATCAACCGACAGTTCATACTGATGCGATAAAAAGCCGCCACGGTTCAAAAGGGCGATCAATTCATTGAGCTTGATCGTCACCATAACCGGGGGTTTCTTCGCACCATAGATAACAGCCGGTACAAGGCCGTCACGGCGCGCTGCGCGGGCGGATCCCTTTCCGGCCTTATCGCGAGGCAGCACATTCAGGGTCAAAGCCTGAGCCATCGTCATATTCTCCATTCATTAAACAAACGAAACATGCCGGGCCTCCAGGGATGCCCCGGTTAAATGCTTCGGCGCGGGCATAGCCGCTTGGGCACAAAAAAGCAAGGGCTGCCTCTATAAAAGCCCTGCCTTTGTACCTTTGAACGGGCCTTAAGCATGCGGCACAGGGTCGCGCCCGCACGCCACTGAAAAGCCCTTGCCCCTTATCCCTTTTTCAGCGCGGCCATTGCTTTCATGGCGAATTTCTCGGTCTGTTTTGCCCCCATCTCAAAAGGCTGCTGGCCGCGCATATCCACAATATCATCCCAGCGAGCGGCCAGAGTTTCCGCTGTGGCCTCCGCACCCAGATACGCGCCTTCGCTTTCCACAATTTGCGCTTTTGCGAAATGTCCGGCCCCGGCACAGATGATTTCGCCATTGGGGGCATCTTCCCCGGCCAGCAACATCACCGCAGGGCTGACAAGTTCGGGCCGGAACAGTTCCAACAGTTGCGGCGGGAACAGATCTTCGGTCATGCGTGTGGCAGCGATAGGCACAATGGCATTGGTATGGATATTATCTTTCGCACCTTCCAGCTTCAGCGTGTTCATCAAACCCGCCTGCCCCAGCTTGGCCGCGCCATAATTGGTTTGCCCGAAATTCCCGTAAAGCCCGCTTGATGAGGCGGTCATAACGATGCGGCCATATTTTTGCTGCTTCATCACCGGCCAAACCGCATGGGCACAATTGGCGGCGCCCATCAGATGCACATCCACCACCAGTTGGAAATCATCCATGCTCATTTTAGCAAAGGATTTGTCCCGCAGGATTCCGGCATTGTTCACCAAAATATCGATACGGCCAAAGGCATCCATGGCTTCGGCGACCAACCGCGCCACCCCGTCCCGATCGGTAACGGACGACCCGTTGGCAATGGCTTCACCGCCTGCCGCCTTGATTTCTTCCACAACGGCATTGGCGGCATCCGATGAGCCGCCAGACCCGTCCACCGAGCCCCCCAGATCATTCACCACCACTTTTGCGCCGCGCCGTGCAAATTCCAAAGCATGGCTCCGGCCAAGGCCGCCTCCGGCTCCTGTCACAATTGCGACCCGTCCATCGAAGCGAATGGCCATTTCTCCGTCTCCCAAACATCTGGCGGCACGGACCCGATCCGAGCCTTAAAAAAACACGATCTTTTATTTAGAAGAGCCGCGCCTTGTGGGCAAGCATCTGAAGTGGTGGGTTGGCGCCCCCCCTTAAACCAAACGTAACAGAAAACCGCGCCGGAGATCAGTCTCCGACGCGGCCTGTTTTCATTGGCGCTATATTTCAGGGGTTTCAGGCCCTGATCTGGCGCACGAAATCATCTGCGGCGCTACCCAGCGTCTGGAAGCCATCCCCCAAGCCGGTGATCACATCCAACAGGGATTGGGAAGCCTCGCCATTTTCCTCGGCCCCGGCATTCATCCGCTCGACCCGTTCAGCGAACAGATCGGTTTCTTGCGAGGTCAGCTCCACCGTGCGGACGATTTCCTGCGTTGCGGCCGCTTGCTCTTCCACCGCCGATGCGATGGCTGTTGCGCTTTCTTCCGCCTTGCCGATCATGTCTTTGGTTGCCGCCATACGCGACACCACAGATCCCGTCAAAGATTGCACCTGACCGATCCGGTCACCGATATCATTGGTGGCCTTTGCTGTTTGCGCGGCCAAAGATTTCACCTCGCTGGCCACCACGGCAAAGCCTTTTCCGGCATCTCCGGCCCGTGCGGCTTCGATGGTGGCATTCAGGGCCAAAAGATTGGTCTGGTCGGCAATATCATTGATCAAGGTCACGATTTCCCCGATCTGGCGCACCGATGTCTCAAGCGTTTGCACCGTATCCGATGCTTCCACCGTGGCCGACACCGCATCCGCCACATTGTGTGAAGAATGTTGCACCTGCCCGGAAATTTCATCAATAGAGGCCAGCATCTGCTCTGTAGCCGAAGAGATCACCTGAATATTGTCCAGAACCGAGCGGGAGGCTTCCGTCAATTCCTGACTCCAGGTGGCGTTTTCACCGGCCCGCGTTTTCATGCCCTGTGCGCTTTCCGCCACTTGCTGCGCCGACGCTTCCAGACCCCGCATCAGGTTCGAAACGGTTTGATCGAAATGCGCGGCCAACGCCCGGCGTTCTTCTGCCGCTTTTTCCTGGCGCTCTTGATCGCGGGCGCGTTCTTCGGCTTCGCGCCGGGCTTCCAAAGCCTGACGCTCTTGCGCCTGTTCCGCCTCGCGCACACGGGCGGCATCTTGTTCGGCCCGCAAACGCGCGGTTTCTTCTTGTGCGGCCCGGAAGGTGGCCAAAGCCTGCGCGATGGCCCCCAATTCATCCCCACGTTCCAGGCTGGCAATATCCAGACTGGTATCGCCTGCCGCCACGCGGCTGGTGGCATCGGCAATGGTGCGCGTGCCCCGCACCGTATCAAATCCCACAATTCCTGACGCCACCGTCAGCAAAAGGGTGCCAACCACCGCAATAATCACGATATTGCGCAAAGTGGCGCTGGCATTTTCCTGAGCGGCGCTGGCATCTTCGACAGCGGCTTTTTCTGCCGTTGCCACCAGATCCACAATGGTTTGCGAAACACGCTCTCCCAATTCCCCGAAGGTGCCAACAAGGAAGCGGAACTGGCGAAATCAATCTCCAGCATGGTTGCCACCACGCCGATGGCATCCCGATAGGATTGCAGATCGCCAGACACCGCGGCCAATTGTTCGGCCATGCTTTGCCCCACAGAGGTTTCCGCCAAAGCAGCAAGGCGGTCTTGCACCATGCCGATTTCATTTGCCGCTATATCCATTTCCGAAACATCAGCCGTGCTGTCGCCCGCAGCCGTTGCTGTCATAAACCGATAGAGCCGCCCTTCCGCCGATTTGAATTCCTGGCCCAGCGTCCCCACCTCGATACTGGTGGCAAGGCCATCATCAACGATGCGGATCATCGCTGCATTGCTACCGCTCAGAGCATTCACCGCAAAGCTGACCATCACAACGATACCGATGAGGGCAAGTATGGGAGCCAGTGCAAATTTCGCTGCAAATGGCCAGTTTTTAACGCCTTTTCCAATCGAGACGGATGTTTTTTTAGACATACTTTCCCTCACCATCTTATGCATTTCTTCAAATCACCAGCGGAAAGATGTGGTCAGATAGGCTTGACGTTCTGCCGCATCCGCCTGGCTTGGGTTGTAGGTTTTGTGGTTGAATGCCACGGCGGAAATGGTCACATTCCACCAGTCCGTGATGTCGTAAGTGGCACGCCCTGAAAGGGTGAACACGTCATTCACCGGCGCCAGACTCAACCCACCGGCGGGGTTTTGCTCGATCCGATCCGATTTCGAGAAATATTGGGCATAGAGATCGATGTCGAAGGCCCCAAGGGTATAGCCAGATGAGCATTGGCCCTATGTTTGGGCGTTGACCGTTCGAAATCGACCCCGACCGGGCTGATCCCGTTCGTGAACAAGTCGAACTTATCATCCACATCGATATAGCTGTAATTGGCGCTCCAGCGCAGATTGTCTTTTGCCCCTTCCAATTCCACTTCGACGCCGATTTGCTCGGACGCCCCCACATCGATCGGCTGCGACACAAAGAGCGGCGGCGCGACGAAATTCGGCTGGAAATTCGCAACCGTCACATTTTTCGACAGGGATGTGTAGAACACATTCGCCTGAAGGCTGGAAAACAGCGCAGGGATCTGACGTTCGACACCGATGTCATAGCTCTCGGTGATGCTGGCCCCCAGATCCGGATTGCCAATTTCGATGAACGTGGTGCCCGGGAATGGACCCGGCCCCATACCTGCGGCGGCAAATTCGATGAGGCTCATCATTTTCGCGCCGCGTGCCGCTGAGAAGCGCACACTGGTCTGTTCGTCGGCCCGCCATACCAGCCCGGCATTATAGGTATATTCCGTCAGGCTACGGTCGAAATCCTCATTGGTCAGAGGAAAGCCCGGAACTTCAAAGCCGGAGCGCGAGAAATCGACAACATCGAGACGGGCGCTGCCAACAAAATTCAGCCGGTCTGTGATGGTCCAATCCCACATACCGCTGGCGGCAAAGGAATCGAAATTGGCCTTCACCCCTTCATCAAAGGGATTGGAACCAAATTCGCCTTTATATGTATTGTGGCGATATTCGCCAAACAGGCGGAAGGAATGGTTGGTGCCGATTTTGAACAGGTCTTCCACCTGCGCCACCAGAACATCGTTCTGATAGGCCAGATCACCAAAGCCAAACACCGTGGTATCATGGTCAAGCGAGTTGAAATAGACATTCGCCTTGATCAAGCCGATGCTGGAATCCCGCAAATAAGACCCGCGTGCCGAAAATGTCTCCACATCGGGGTGCGACGCCTGAAAGGTCGGGACGAAAGCGGCGCGCTTGGTGGAAGACCAAGACCCTTCAAAACCGATTTCCGATTTGGAATCCAGCTTGAACTGACCGCGCAAATTGAACGTGCCGGTGGAAGGATCGCGGTCCGGAATGACGCGCGGGTCATCGCCTGCATTGAACGCATTGGCATCCAGATAGCTGCCCGACAGAGAAATCCCGCCATTCTCGAACCGCTTGGTCAAAAGACCACTCACCTCTTTGGTATCCTGGGTGCCATAGGTGAAACGCACATCGTTCACATCGTCATGCATCGGATTATAGGTGACGATATTGATCACCCCGATGGCGGCATTGAAGCCGAAAAGGGCCGTATTCGGGCCTTTCACCACCTCGATCTGGCGAATTTCCCCCATTTGAACGGGAATGGCATTCCAGAAAACCATACCGAAATGGTCAGCATAAACCTGACGGCCATTCACCAGAACCAACAGGCGCGGATTGTAGGGCGAATTATAGCCGCGCACCGAAACATCCGCCCCTTCGGTGGACCAACGGATCACATCCACGCCCATCACATGGCGCAGGGCATCAGGGATATTCGTGGCTCCGGTCTGGCTGATCTGTTCAGCTGTCACGATTTCCATGGGAACCGGCACTTCGGAACTACGTTGCGGCTTTCCGGTGGCCGATGTGGTGACAGGTTCGCCAAACAACATTTCCAACGAGCCATAATCCACCGACTGGGCGAGCGCGGCCTGGCTTCCAGCCAAAGCAACAATCGACACACAAGCGAGGAGGTTTTTCTTCATCAAACTAGGCATAATAATTTTCCCGAGAACATGTGTGAGCCGGCTCAGATTTCACTCACGAGCATCAAAAAGGCTGAGGCAAAACTTGCGCCCACGGCGTCCTTCGCCGCGCGACTGACGAAAATCTCCACACGGGGGGCAGAGGCAATACCGACGACACAATGTCCGCCTTGCACACAGGCCAGATCTGATGACAGGGTTACAATGCCGGAAGATTGCGCGGTTTGTGCAATGGCTGCGGTATAAGCAGAGGCCCCTTCGGCAATGAAGGCAACTTTCGCCGACGATAGCGATGATAAATCATCGGCGGCCACCAAACGCGGAGCCAATTTTGCCTTACCTGCCGCAGGATGCGCGGCCAAATAGGCATGGATAGCCTCGGCATCACTTTTCGATGCCGCATTGGCCGGATCATAAAGAACCGCCGTATCGACAGCTCCTGCCGGCATATTCGATACAAATGATAAAGCACGCGCCGCGACCTGAAGATCTTTTTCGCTGGTCGCCGATGCCGTGAGAGGCGTTGCAATGAAAAGCAGTGCCGCTACCGTTCCGCGTAGTAAGCCCCCGCGCATAGTGCGCCGGATTTCACCGGAATTTTTAAAATTGGTGATTTCCACCATCCTCGCCCCTCCAAAAAACATATGAGCGTTCACAAGTACGTGAGAGGACTATCGGAAAAATCCATAAACAACTGATTAACGCGCTATATTTTTCTAAAATATATATTTTGCCCCGCGCAGGGTCGTGCATATCGTCCAGACAAGAAGATTTAAAAAATTCAATAAATTCAATAGAAAAATTCAATATCCCACGAACAATCCGTTATATAAACCGGACGGATGGCATGCGTCCTTTTAACAACGATGAACCGGGAATATTTTCCACAGGACTATATACGATGTTCACAATTACGTGAGATCGTATTGAAAATTCTTCTCAAACAAAGCCGGATAGCGAAAATACGCCATCGCAGCGGGATTGCAAATATATCCCACTGAATAGTAAATATTTCGCAAAAATTTCAATAAAGAAGCGACAGAGGTTATATCTTACCGTTGAAAATCGTAAACAGACCCTAAATTGAGCATATTTGTCAGGGCATCCAAGGCTGTGCGACATTCCACCAACAAGTCCGGGTCCTGCAAATCATTCGGGGAAAGTCTGTCACGATAATGTTTTTCCACCCATAGTCGCAATTCATCAATCAATTCATCGTCCAGAATCACCCGGGTACCCAAAGCCTGCTGTGCCGCCTGATTCAACACCACCCGCAACCGCAAACACGCCGGACCGCCTCCATTGCGCATGCTTTGGCGGACATCCAGTGTCTCGGCATGGCCAATGGGACCATCCGTTTCAAGAAGCTGCTCCACATAGCGCTTGGTGGAGGCCGTTTCCGCCACTTCCATCGGTAAGATCAGCGTCATCTTTTCCCGGCCCGGAATGGACAGAAGCTGCGAATTGAACAGATAGGATTTCACCGCGTCTTCAAGGCTGACATCGCGAGCGGGCACCCGAATGAACCGGAACGGGATATAAGGGGCCGCAGCGCGCACATGCGCTTCCATGGCATCGGGATCGGCAAAGGCCTGTTCGTGATAAAAAAACACCTGCTTGTTCGACACGGCCACCACATCATTATGGAACGCACCCGCATCAATCGCTTCAGGATTTTGCTGGATGAACACTGCGTTCTTCACGCCATGCTGACGTGCAATGGCCTGCGAGGCTTCAAGGGTCTGGCGGGCGGGGAACCGTTTGGGGGCATTCTCCCGTGAAAATGCCCGCGCTCCATACACAAACATATGCAGTCCTTCGGCCCCATAGTCATCGCAAAAGCGGTTATGATTGGCAGCCCCTTCATCGCCCATTTGCGGTGCGCCCGGCATGGCCGGATGATGGGCAAAATGCGCCCCTTCCGGGAAGATCGCCTTCAAGACCCTTCCTGTAACCGGATGCTCGATGGAGCGGTGAAACATCGCCACCAGATTGGCGGGCGTGATGTGCATCCGGCCATCACGGCTATCGGCCGCCGGCGTAATGGTGGCCGCATTGGCTGTCCACATGGCGGAAGCAGAACTGACATTGCGCACCAATTCCGGCGATATTTTATAAGCCTCTTCCAGAATGGTTTTTTCAGGGCCTTCAAAGCCCAAGCGCCGCAAAGTGGGAATATGGGGCCGTTCCTGCGGTGGCAAAATCCCCTGCGCCACCCCCATGGACATCAGCCGACGCATTTTCTCCAGACCCTGCAAGGCCCCTTCGCGGGGATTGGCGATCTGCATGGCATGGCTGGTGGCGGCCATATTGCCATAAGACAACCCGGCATAATTATGCGTGGGACCAACAAGCCCATCGAAATTAAACTCACACGCGCCCATGGCTATGCATCCTTTTCCATCACACCGCGCGGTAAATCCGCCGCCGCTACCTTATCCTGTGCATCTTCAATACTGGCTACCGGATAGGCGCAATAATCGGCGGCATAATAAGCGCTGGCCCGATGATTTCCGCTTTCCCCGATCCCGCCAAAAGGGGCCGCCGACGAAGCACCGGTAAGCGGCCGGTTCCAATTGACGATCCCGGCCCTTGCCTGCGCATAGAACTGCTCATAACGTCGGCGATTGTCTGACAACAGCCCCGATGCCAAGCCAAAGCGCGTATTATTGGCCTCTTTCAGGGCGGCATCAAAATCCGCCACCCGAATGACTTGTAGCACCGGACCGAAAATTTCATCATCGGCGCGATCAGCCACCGCCGATACATCCACCAAACCGGGGCTAAGGAACGCCGGACCGCGCTCAAGCCGGATCGGTGGGCGAATGGCAACGGCCCCCGCTTCCAACAACTGTGCTGTTTGATCCAGAATCTTTGTAGCCGCCGCTTCGTTGATCACCGGCCCCATAAACGGCTCTTCCGCATCATCCCACGCGCCGATGCGGATACGGTCCATCAGATCCGTCAAGGCCGCAACAACGCTATCGCCTGCGGCTCCTTGCGGCACAATCAAGCGGCGCGCACAGGTACAGCGCTGCCCCGATGTCATGAAGGCCGATTGCACGATCAATGAGGCCGCCGCCTCCAGATCCGCAGCATCCCAGACGATCAACGGGTTGTTTCCGCCCATTTCAAGGGCCAGAATTTTCCCCGGCTGCCCCGCCGTCTGCCGGTGCAATGCTTTGCCGGTGGGTACACTGCCGGTGAACAAAATACCGTCCACATCCTCATGCGAGGACAAGGCCACGCCGGTGTCCTTGCCACCTTGCACCAAATTCAGAACGCCTTTTGGCAGGCCCGCTTCGTGCCACAGCCCCACCATCAGCTCTGCCGTGGCCGGCGTTAGCTCGCTGGGCTTGAAAACCACAGTATTGCCCGCCATCAGGGCGGGGACGATATGGCCATTGGGCAGATGGCCGGGGAAATTATAAGGGCCAAACACCGCCATCACCCCATGAGGCCGATGTGTCAGCACTTGCCGCATCCCGCCCGCTTCCGTTTGCCGGTAACCGGTACGCTCTTCATAGGCCTTGATGGAAATAGCAATCTTGCCCGCCATCGCCGCCGCTTCACCCAAAGCATCCCATAAGGGCTTGCCCGTCTCCAACGCGATCATCTGCGCCAGAACCGCCTTGCGCTCGGTCAACAGATCTCCATAGCGCCGGATCACCGCCAGACGCTCATCCAAAGAATATGCCGACCAGCAGGAAAAGGCACCGCGCGCAGCACGAACCGCATCCGCCACATCCTGCTCCAAAGCCTGATGGCCGCGCCACACCGGCGCCCCATGGGCCGGATCATGGCTTTCCAGCAAGGGACCAGACCCGTCCCGCCAAACACCGTCAATATAAATGCGTCCCTGTGTCATGGTGCCCTTTTTCACTCTATTCTAAAGATGTGGTTGTTTGCGAGACCGGCTCTTCTTTTCTTCGGTTGACCAAAGGGGAAACCAATACAGCATCGCCCTCTTTCACCGACAAAGCGTTGGCAGCTTCTTGACTGATGGCCACCTGCTCTTCGTTCATTTCCGCCATATGCGTGGCTATGATACGAAAATCCGGCATGTCCGCTACGGCGACAAGCGACACCGAACCCGGCGAAACATCCAGAGTTCCGATCGCCCCGATACGAACAGAGCGAGCTTTTCTCAATGTGCGGATATCATGCGTGGCACTTCGAAACAGGGGCCGCCATCGAAAATATCCACTGCCCCCGCATTGCGGAATCCTTCATCCATAAGCAACCGCACAGCCCCGCGCGCCCCATCATGGGGCTTGCCGATCACATCCTGCGCCTCTTGGGGCAACAAATTGGTATATATAGGGAATTTTGGCATCAAATCGGCGATGAACTGATTGTTCCCCATGCCGTTGATATGGTCCGCCTCCTGAAAATCCATCCCGAAAAAGTGCCGCCCGATGGCATCCCAAAACGGGGATTGCCCGTTTTCATCGGTCCAACCGCGAATTTCCGCCATTATTTTCTCGGAAAAGCGCCCGGGATAGGCCGCCAACATCAGATAACGCGCTTTCGATAACAAGGCCCCGGCATGGCCCTTGCGGTAATCCGGATGCAAAAACAGCGTCCCCAATTCCGTGGCGCCGGCATAATCGTTCACAAGCTGCAAAAGCTGCGTGTCCACCTTCATGTCAGGCTGGTGGCTCACCTGCGTCAGCTTCAGGATGCGGTAGCTGTAAAATGGTTTCGATTGACCGACAGAGGCAAAAATCCCCGATGTTCCCACCACCTTGCCACGCGCCAGATCTTCCAGTGCGAACAGATAATAGGCATCTTCAAGCGCATCGCTTCCGGAATGGAAGCTGGCCTCTGACAAAGCAATTTTCGCCGCCAGCACATCGCGGTCTGCGGGCAAAGTGGTCAGCCCGCCGCCGGTGGACAGCGACAATTCATAAAGATCGGACAGATCGGCTGCCCGGACAGGCCGTAAAAGCAACATGGATCAGGCCCCTTCCCGCATGAGCGCCTGGTCGAAATGGCCCTGCGCAAATCCCAGCATAATCACAGCGGAAAGCTTTGCCCGTTCGGCAAAACTATCGACCAGAACAAATTCATCCGATGAATGGATCTTGCCGCCGCGCACCCCCAGCGTATCCACATTGGGCAATCCTGCTGCGGCCAGATTATTACCCTCGCAACAGCCTCCGGTCGCCTGATAGGCCACCTTAAGCCCCAAAGCATCGCCACAGCGGGCCACCACATCGAACAGCGCCTGATTGGCCGCGCTGATGGGTTTGGGAGGTCGATTGAACCCGCCATGCACCATAAGGTCATACCCTTCACGGCTTGAGATGCGCCAGCGTATCTCTTCCAATGCCTGCTCGACCCAGCGGGCATCTTCATGGGTTTTCACCCGCGCATTCACCCGCAACACCGCCGTGTCTGGCACGATATTGGGAGCCGCGCCGCCGGAAATCACTGCCGGGTTCACCGTAACCCCTTCCCGCTGGCCGTTCAGGCCATCAAGGGCCGCAATCACCTCGGCCAAGGCCACAACGGCATTCCGGCCTTCATGGAAGGCACGGCCCGCATGGGCCGCACGGCCTCGCACCACGATGGAGAAATTCCCCGATCCTTTCCGCGGCCCCGCCAAGGTGCCATCCGCCAAGGCCGGTTCATAGGTCAGGCCAATATGGGCGTGTGGCGCCCGCTCTGTCAGGATCGCAGCCGAACCGATGGAACCGATTTCTTCATCGGAACTGATCAGCACCTCCCAGCCCAGATCATCGGCCAAGCCCGACCGCTCCACAGCCAATAAAGCGTACAACATCACAATCAGGCCGCCTTTCATATCGGCAACACCCGGACCGTTCAGGATCGTGTCGTCCAGCCAGCGTGGTGCCTGAAACGGGCTGTCTTTGGCAAAAACCGTGTCCAGATGGCCGGTCAATAGCACCCGGCGTTTTGCATCTGGCCGCTTTTGAAAACGATAAACCGGCCCTAAAGGCAAAGGCTCCAGATCGCCTGATGGCGTGACATGGCTTGAAGGGGGAAGCGCGATGCTTTCAAAATCGCCATCAAGGGCGGAAAACGCCTCTGTCACCTTTGCGCCCATATCCGCCAATCCCGGCAGATTGTGGCTCCCGGAATTAACGCGCGACCATGCCTCCACCTGATTGACCATGGCCTTTTGCTGGCGGTCTATCCAATCCAAGGAGACCTGATAAGGGGCCATATCCATTCCTGATTTCAACCCCATAAAACACTCCCCATTACGACCAATTTCCCAAGCATAGAGAGGCACCGAGCGGTGCTCAAGCCTTCACAGATTAATATATCGACTGATAATATGATATTTAGATATGTATCATTTGATAAATAGGGTTCCCATGAAAGCCGAATGTGCTAAACTCTTGGGTATAAAAAAACGGATCGCGAAAACATGCGGCCTTTGATACGACAGCCAGAGGAAGAAAATAATGTCACGAGCATTGATCATTGATGGTTATGAGCTATTCCGAATCTCTCTTCGGGAAATTCTGTCCGCCACAGGGCAATTTGATGATATTGATGAAGTTGCATCAAGCGGCGATTTCATCTCAGCCGTAACCAGCGAAGCACCGGTTACATTGGCCGTGATCCACCCCTACTCTATCGGTCTGAACGAAAGTGAGTGTTTGCGCCTGTTTCGTCGGGTGATGCCCAATGCCCATATCGTGGTTTTCCGCGACAAGGACACCGCAGAAACGCCCGCCCCAGCCGACAAAAACATCACAATTCTCCCGCGCGACGCCAATAGCGACGATGTGCGCGATGCCGCGCTGGGTGCTTATTCTCGCCCCGACAAACACATGGACACAGCCGCACCGCTTTCCAAATATAAAAGCAAGGGCGGGTGGGATCAAAGAAACGCCACCGAACATTTATCAAAGCGTCAGCGTGAAATTATGGCGATGGTTGCCGAAGGCATGGCCAATAAAGAAATCGCCCACCGCATCGGCATCGCCGAAGGTACGGTAAAGGCGCATATTCACGCGGTCTTCCGGGCTTTGGGGGTGAATAACCGCACCCAGGCCGTGGTGCGCTACGGCTCTGCCTTACGGCATTCCGGCTATTGAGCAACGGCCCAACCAAATATCATAAACCCGGCTTTTCTCTTGCTCTAACCGAAACCACCGTCAGTCTCGTTGTCTATCGCAACAAACTGGCGGTGCTTCTTTATGTCCAACGCTTTTCGCCTGATCCACCTGCGCGCCCCTAAGGACTGCATCGAAAAGCTATCGGATCTTGCACAAAGCGACGATGTGCTGGATTGGCATGTGGGTATCGAACAGGATGGAGAAAGCGAAATTACCATGCTGGTAGGCCAAGAAAAGCGCCAGCATGTATTGGATCAACTGCAAAAGGCGATGGAAGCCAAAAGCGGCTGGCGTATTCTGGTGCAGCCTTTGGAAGCAGCCATTCCCATGCCGGAAGAGCCAGAACGCCCCGAAGAAGAACGGGCGCAAGCGCGGCGCATGCAAAGCCGCGAAGAAATCTATAACGACATCACAAGCGGCCTGTCCATTGATACCAACTTCTTGTTGATGGTTGCCTTATCCTCCATCGTTGCCGCCATCGGATTGCTGAAAGACAATGTGGCCGTGGTGATCGGCGCCATGGTAATCGCACCGCTTCTCGGGTCCAATCTGGCACTGATTTTCGCCGCGACCGTGGGGGACCGCAGCCTGCTGGCACAAGCAGCAAAGGTAGCCGCCATAGGCGCGGGCCTTTCCATCGCCATCGGCGTCATCATCGGATTGATTCTTCCGATCGACCTAGGAAGCCGTCAACTGATCGACCGCACCCATGTGGGGGCCGATAGCATCGCTTTGGCCCTGGCATCGGGGGCAGCCGCCGCGCTCAGTGTCTCGACAGGCCTGGCCAGCGCACTTGTGGGAGTGATGGTGGCCGTGGCCCTATTGCCCCCCGCAATGGCGGCGGGGATCATGTTGGGCGCGGGGCAACCCAGCCTGGCCCTAAGCGCCGGATTGCTGCTGTTGGTGAATATCGTTTCTGTCAATCTTGCAGGGCAATTGGTGTTCTGGATCAGCGGTTTGAAGCCGCGCACATGGTATGAACGAAAATCCGCCAGCCAATCCCTTAAAATCAGCATCCTGTCATGGATTGTCGCCTTGGCTGTATTGTCTACAGCCATATGGTTCCGCGCCCAGATTTAAAGCCCCCCACCAAGCGCCAAGGCCCCTAGCGTATCAACCGCCCCGGTCGGGCATCGGTCAGTTGATCGTTCAACAAGATCGGCTCTCCGGCAACCAATGTGGCCAGATATCCCCGTGCGCCCTGATACAAACGCTTACCGCCCATGGGCAGATCACGCACCATATGGGGTCTTTCAAGCGCCAAAGCCTGATGGTCGATCACATTAAGATCGGCCCGCAGGCCCGGTTTGATCAGCCCGCGATCCATCAGGCCCATATGGCGGGCATTCTCATGGGTTTGTTTGCGGATCAACCATTCCAAAGCCAAGCCCGGTCCCCGGCTGCGGTCCCGCCCCCAATGGGTCAGCAAAAAGGTGGGGAAGCTGGCATCACAAACCGTTCCCACGTGCGCCCCGCCATCGGACAGACCGAACAGGGCATGGGGGTGGGTCATCATGCTATGCAGATCCGAAAAATCGAAGCGGCTATAATTGTAGATCGGGAAATACACCAATTGCTGGCCGTCTTCTTCCAACATGATGTCGTAGATCGCTTCCATCACGCCGACGCCGCGCTCCCGCGCTTCATAATAAAGCGAGCGCTCCATGGGCGGCTCATAATCGGGCGGATCACCAAGGCGGAACATACGCAAAGAAAAGAAATCCAGCCGATCCAGAACCATATCGGCCAAGGGCGGCACGGCCCGATCCGCGCCCGACAAATGCTCACGCGGTTCTGATAGCAGCTTTGCCTTCATTTCCGGCTGGCGCAAAATCGCCACCCGCTCGGCCAAGGGCTTGTCCATGATCCGGCGATAGCTTTCAAAGGACATCAGCGGATTGAGCGTGGTTTCCAGCCCGAAAAACACACCGATCCCCCGCGCTGCCACCTGCACTTTCATATCGACACCGCGGGCATTGGCGGCCTCTACCCGTTCCAGAATCCACTGCCATTGCTTGGGGGCCATATCCCGTTGATTAAGCGATAAAGACACTGGTCGCCCTGCCGCATCCGCCATGGCATCCACCAGATCGAACTCCGGCCCGAATGCCTCTTCCCCTTTATCCAGCTTGAAATCCGACACCACTTGCAGCACGCCGCGCCCGGCATCCTTCAAGGCACCGGCCAGCCCTAAAAGCTCTGCCAATCCGCTATCGCGGGCCGGCGTATCCGTGCCTTTCGTGGTTTTATGGACATCGGATCGTCCGGTGGTCACCCCCAAAGCCCCGGCCCGCAAGGCATCGCAAGCCAAAGCACGCATTTGGGCAATATCTTGCTCTGTTGCAGGCTCGCCCAAAGCGCCGCGATCGCCCATTACATAAAGCCGCAAGGATCATGGGTCACTTGCGCGCCAATATCGATGCTGTGGGGAATGGCTGCCACCGCATCCAGATAATCGCCAAAACTCTCCCAATTCCAGCGTACCCCTTCGCTTAAAGCAACGCCGGGGATTTCTTCCACCCCTTCCATCAATTCGATCAACCGGTCTTGTTCGCCGGGCTTCAAGGGCGCAAAGCCGACGCCGCAATTGCCCATAATGGCGGTGGTCACCCCATGTACCGAGCTTGGTGCCAGCGTTTCATCCCAGCACACCTGCCCATCATAATGGGTATGAATATCCACAAAGCCCGGCGTCACCATGGCCCCATCCGCATCGATACTGCGCCGCGACGGGCTGGTCACCCGACCCACTTCGGCAATTTTGCCCTCTGCTATGCCGATATCGGCGGTGATGGGGGCCGCGCCCGACCCGTCATAAAGTGTGGCGCCCGCGATTTTCATATCCAAAGTCATAACTCAGCCTTTATCAAAGCAAGGCGGCGTTCACCGCGCAAAACAAACACCACAAACAGGAAAGCCGTCGGGAACATGAACAGCCCATAAGCCGCGCCGGGCAGCATCATGGTGTCATTCCCCAACAAGGTTGCGGCCACAAACATCGCCAGCGATCCATTTTGAATGCCACATTCAAGGGTCAGGGCAATCACCCGATCCGGCACAAGGCGCACCATTTTGGCAAGGCCATATGCCAGTGTCATCGCCGCCAAATTCAAAAGCAGCACCGGCGCGGCAATGGCGGGAAGCTCCGCTCTCACTGTGGGCCATTCCATGATGATGGCGGCAAAAATAAACATCACGAAAACCACAGTCGCCGTGCGCCTTGCAAAAGGCTCGACCTTCAAGGCAAAACCGGGCACGCACGCCCGAACGGCCATCCCCAAAGACACCGGCACAAGGGTCATGAAACTCAGGCCGAATATGGTGCCAAGAAGCGAAAGTTGCGGGGCTTTGGTTCCCATGAAATAGGGCAGCGAAAACCCGACGACCAATGGCAGGGTGACAACGCTCAAGCCGCTGATAACCGCTGTCAGGGAAATGGATAATGCCGTATCGCCACGGGCCAAATGGGTCAGCAAATTCGACATGGCCCCACCCGGACAAGCAGCGATAATCATCAGCCCCGCCGCCAAAACGGGTGGCATGGGCCACAAGGATGCCACGGCAAAGCCCAAAGCGGGCAACAGCAAAAGCTGGCTCATCAGCCCTACGGCAAAGGCCCGGGGTTTTTGCACCACTTGCGCAAAATCCCGCACGGATAGCGCCAGCCCCATGGAAAACATAATGAGCGCTACAATGCTTGGCAGCAGATAAGCCGTAAAAATATTCATCTATGATCCCTTATCCCATAGGATAAAGCCTGTCGCGCCGCTGGCACCTCCCGAAATCTGCAGCCAAAAATCCCTGTTCATCCTTCCCCACGCGGTTCCGCCACAATATAGAACTGATAGGGCGAGCCTTTCGGGCCAGCGGTTACATCATTGGCGCCCATTTTCAAAAAAGCCGTGGCTTCATGGCCAAAACGCGACAAATGCTGCCCATTGGCGATGGTGCCCAAATGGCTGCCCAAATCGCGGATGATCAAATAACCATCACGCTTTTCCAGCTCGAAATGTTCGGGGGACAAGATGATGTCATTGCGGGCATGGAGCGACAACCGCCCTTCGGAAATCTCCGTTCCATCATTATGATTGCCTCGCCTGCCAACACGAAACGGCAGCATTGATAAGGAAATACCATCTTCCCCGATCTGTTTTCTCATAGCTTCGTTATTAGGCAGGATGCGGATGGCCCCCACTTTTTCCAAAAAGGCTTTATCATCCCCCCGCGTGCCGCCAAAAATCAACCGCTCGTCCGCCTTTTCCAACCGTTCGCTCAACATCCGCAACATGGGCAGGCCCAACGGATTATTGTCGCTGAACAGTTTAAGAAATTGCTCTTTGGTAACCGACAATAACACGGTATCTGTCAGGGTGCGCATGGTGGTGCTGTGGACCTTGTTGCGGATCACACCGCTTTCGCCAAACACCTCACCCTTGCCAAAAACCGCAAGGCGCACCGCCCGATCCCCCGTTCGGCGCGACACTTCCACCGCCCCATCCTCGATCAGAAAAACTGCCTGAGCCTCGTCTCCTTCTTCATAAATAATTTCTCCGGCGGGCAGTGTAAGCGTTTTCATAGATCCTCCTAGCCAAGAAGACACATTGACAAGATAGCACAAGCATCGCACTTCACACATTGAACCAAGGAGAGGTCATGCGCAAAATTCCCTTCCCGCTCAATGAAAAAGAACTGGAAACATTCCTCATCGCCGCCTTGGCGGAAGATGTGGGCACAGGCGACATTACCAGCGAAACGGTGATCCCGGAAACGGCACAACTCTGCGCTACCATGGTCGCCCGTGAACCGATGGTTTTATCCGGCCTTCCCGTTGCCTGCGCGATTTTCAGGACATGCGATCCCCATGTAGTGCTGACCGCCCACGCCCATGAAGGCGACCGGCTAACCAAAGGCGCGCCGATTCTGCGCATTGAGGGCAATGGACGCGGACTTTTGACGGCAGAACGGACCGCCCTTAATATCGTGCAGCATTTATCGGGCATTGCCACCCTGACCGGCCAATATGTGGCGGCCATAAAGGGAACGGATGCGGTCATTCTGGACACCCGGAAAACCACCCCTTTACTGCGGAGCATGGAAAAATATGCGGTGGCCTGCGGGGGCGGTGTCAATCACCGCATGGGGCTTTATGACGCCGTGATGATCAAAGACAATCATATCGCCGTCGCGGGATCAATCACCAAGGCAGTGGCCGCGGCAAAGCAGGCGGGGCACAGCCAGATCCAAGTGGAATGTGATACGCTGAAACAGGTAAAAGAGGCGCTGGACGCCGGAGCCACCAGCCTGTTGCTGGATAATATGCCGCCCCCAAAATTGCGCGAGGCCTTGGCAATCATCGATGGTCGGGCGATCACCGAAGCCTCTGGCGGGGTGCGGCTGGATACCGTGCGGGCCATTGCCGAAACCGGTGTGGACCGCATTTCCATCGGCAGACTGACCCAAAGTGCGCCCGCAGTGGATATCGGCCTTGATTTCGGGGCCTTGTGATGACGTGGTTTATTACTCTTGCCGGAGCCAACGGCCTGATGGCTGTGGCTGCATTAGCCGCCGGTTCCCATGCGCTGAAAAGCCGATTGGGACCGGACCAGCTTTCATGGCTAACACAAGCCGCCAATTTCCAGCTTCTTCATGCCTTGGCGCTTCTGGCACTGGCCGCCCTTATGAAAAGCCCCCAAAACATCGCCTTGTTAAGCGCTGCGGGCTGGCTTTGGATGGCTGGGATCCTGCTATTCTGTGGCAGTCTTTATTGGCTCGCCGCTTATGGTTCGGGCAGCCTTGGCGTGCTGCACTGGCTTACCCCCTTGGGCGGGCTTTCCTTGATGGCAGGATGGGGCCTTGTGTTGATCTCTGGCCTGAAAAGCCAATAACCGCCTATGCCTTGTCCATAAAACGGTGAAAAGCCCGAACGGCCAACAAAATACAGACTGCAGAAAACAGCGCCAATTGTGCCCCATATTGGGCCACAAGGTCCAATCGCCACCCAATGCCGCACCGCGTGCCATCTGCACCGCCCAATCCACCGGATTGTAACGCGCTACAGCGGCGATCCAATCGGGCATGGCTTTTGTCGCAATGATCATGCTGGACAAAAACACCAAGGGCATGATCACAAAATTCATCACGGCAATAATGGCATCATGGCGCGGAATACGCAGCGCCAAAGCATTGGATAAAGCACCGAACCCCGCCCCAAGCAAGGCTGCAGCCACAAGAATCACCCCATAACCCGCCACACCGCCGGACATCTGCGCCCCCATGCACAAGCCCACCAGCACGATCACCGTGGCCTGAAGCATCACAATCACCCCGGATTGCGCTACATAAGCCCCGATCAAAGCGCCACGGGCCGCCGGTGTCACCAAAAAGCGATCCAGAATACCGCGGTCATGATCCATCAACAGCGCCATGCCGGAATAGGCAGAGCCAAACAAAGCCGCCATCACCGCAAGGCCCGGCACCAGAAAGTCCGCATAGCCTTCTGTTCCAAAGCCCCCCAAAGCGGTGATGCGCCCAAAAAGCGGCCCGAACAGCACCAGCCAGATCACCGGTTGAACGATGGAAATAATCACAAAGGCGGGCATTCTGATGCTGTGGATCAGCAAACGCCGGGTCAGAACCACAAGATCGCGCAAAGCCGTCATGACGCCACCTTTTGTGTCACGCCGGAATGGACGGCGTCATAAGGCTTTCCCGTCACCGCAAGATAGACATCATCCAGACTGGCCCGGCTCATGCTGACCTCTTGCAGATCAAAAGCCGCCAGCGCCGCCATCAAGGCAGGCATGGCGGTGCTTCCATTATCAACCCGCAGGTCGATTTGCGGCCCATTGCACTTCACATCCACGGCAAAAGGCAAAGGGGCCAAAGCCGCGTGAAGGCTATCTTCATCAAAATCCGGGCTTTGCAAACGGATACTGACCAGATCGCCGCGCAAGCGATCCTTTAAAGCATGCGGCGTGCCTGTTGCGACGATCCTGCCTTTATCAATGATTGCAATCTCATCGGCCAGCCGGTCCGCCTCTTCCAGATAATGGGTGCTCAAAATAATGGTGATGCCGTCTTTTTCCGCCAAACGCTCCACTTCGCGCCACATCACCGCGCGGCTGTGCGGGTCCAGCCCTGCCGATGGCTCATCCAAAAGCAGCAAATGCGGCCCGTGCACCAGCCCCATCGCCAGATCAAGGCGGCGGCGCATTCCACCCGACCATCCCTTCGTTCGGCGGTTTGCCGCTTCTTCAAGATCGAACAACGCCAATAAATGTGCCGCCCGTTGCCGCAGAGCCTCCCCGCCCAAGCCGAACAAACGCCCTTGCAGCATCAAATTTTCAAGGCCCGTCAGATGGACATCCGCCACCGAGGATTGCGCCACATATCCGATGGTGCGGCGAATCTGCACCGTATCAAGGGCTGCATCCTTGCCATCAATCCGGATGCGGCCCGATGTGGGGCGGGAAAGGGTTGCCAACATGCGGATGGTGCTGGATTTTCCCGCACCATTGGGGCCAAGAAGGCCGAAAATCCGGCCTTTTTTCACGTTAAAATCAATACCACGCACAGCCTCGACTTGGCCGGGATAGGTTTTAACCAGCGCCCTGACGTCAATCATTGTCATTCGGGTTTACAGGCTTTCCGGAACAGACATCTCACCAGCGATCACTTCCACACAATGGCCGGAAATATGCACACGATCTTCAGCAACGGACAGCCATAATTCGCCGCCCCGCTGGGAGATCTGCCGGGCGAACAGCTCGCTTTTCCCCAGTCGATCCGCCCAGAAAGGGGCCGATACGCAATGCGCCGATCCGGTAACAGGATCTTCTTCTACGCCAAAAGCAGGAAAAAAGCAGCGCGACACAAAATCACAATCACCCGCCCCCGGCGCCGTGGCGATAAAGCCGTGCTTTCCAAAGGATTTCAAGGCCGCAAAATCAGGTTTCAACGCACGGACCTGCTGGGCATCTTCAAACAAGGCCAGAATATCGCGGCCGCCAGAGAAAAAAGCCGATGGTTTGGCTCCAAATGCTCCATTGGCATTGGGCAAGGCATCCAAAGCACGGGGTCGGCGCGCGGGCAGATCCATGGACAAACGATCACCGTCCTTGGTGACAATCAAAATACCCGCCTGACTGGAAAAGCGGACCGCCTTCCCCTTATCCCGAAGGTTGCTCAGAATCGCATGGCCCGATGCCAAAGTGGCATGCCCGCACAGATCCACTTCGGTCAGGGGAGTAAACCACCGCAAGTGAAAATCCGCATCCTCATCATCCGTGGGCACAAAAAACGCCGTTTCCGATAGATTGTTTTCCCGCGCGATGGCCTGAAGCACCGGATCAGGCAACCAAGCGTCCAAAGGGCAAACAGCAGCGGGATTGCCCTTGAACGGCTCTTTTGTGAAGGCATCAACTTGCAGGAACGGGATGCGGATGGTGCGTGTCATGCCTGCACCTCCTGCGCGCCGATCAACGCTTTCATGCTGTCGTCAAACCCTACCACAATGCGGGTGCCCAGATCCCATATTGGCCGTTTCACCAAAGCGGGATGGGCCATCATCAAGTCACGGGCGCTTTGTGCATCCACAGCTTGGCGCACCTCTTCATCAAGGCCGCGCCATGTGGTGCCGCGACGATTGAGCAGCGCCTCCCAACCTACGGCATCAATCCAACGGTCAATCAGATCGCCTTCAATCCCTTGATCGCGCACATCCACAAATTGATAATCAGTGCCGGTATGATCCAGCCATTTCCGCGCCTTGCGGCAGCGATCGCAATTCTTAAGACCAAACAGGATGATCATAGATGTCGCCCCTACGCATATGCCTATCCCCGTCTTAGCGGCAACGGTCCTTGCTGGCCAGAGGGAGTCTTGCGAAAAGGCCGCTCATTGAGGAAGTTCCTGCACCGTTTTGTTCGGCCTGCCAGACCCGGCGGGATCGATTTTGATGATGAACTCCGCATCGGGGAAGTGTTCGCTCAAGGCCGCTTCCACCTCCGTTGCAGCCAGATGGGCCGAGCGCAGGCTGGCCATCGGGTTTACTTCAATATGAAACTGGATGAATTCACGCAAGCCCGCCTTGCGGGTTTTTAAATCATGGATGCCCAAGACATCGGCATTGCCCAAAACGATATTGAAGATAATTTCCCGCGTGGCATCGTCCATTTCCTTATCCATCAACATATCCACCGCGCGGCGCGCCACCAGAAAGGCGTTATAGCCAATGAACACCCCGATCAACGCTCCGAACACCCCATCGGCCCACAAAATCCCGGCATAGCCGCTTAGTGCAATGCCCGCCATCACGGCCAGATTCAGCAACAAATCGCCGGTATAATGAAGACTGTCCGCATCCACAGCCAAAGACCCGGTTTTCGCAATGACCGAGCGTTGGAACAGAACCAGACCAAGGGTCAGCACAATCGCCAGAACCGAAACCGCCAGTCCGCTCCACGCCATGGCCACCGGTTGCGGATCAAAAAGCCGCAGCACCGATTGCTGCAGCAAAAACGCCGAAGACGCGATCATGATGGCCCCTTGCGCCAAGGCCGCCAGGCCTTCCGCCTTGCTATGGCCAAAACGGTGATCGTGATCCGGCGGCTCCAAAGCTGTGCGGATGCCGACAAAGGTGATGATCGAGGCCAATAAATCCAGCGACGAATCGGCCAAGGAGGCCAGCATGGTCACCGATCCGGTTTTGATCCAGACCACCGCCTTCAAGGCCGCAAGACTTGCGCCCACCGACACACTTGCCAAGGCGGCCAAGCGCATCAAACGACCCCGTTTTTTATCGTCTCGCATCATAAGGCTGTGTCTTTTTCATCCAATGGCCAAGGTGCCGCACTGGCCGGAACGTCAAGGATACAATATTTTACTAGTCCAGCCGCCCGTCTCATCCGCGGTCAAAACGGTGCGGTGGTGCAAGCGAAATGCGCCTTCTTCCCAAAATTCAAAAGCATTCGGACGCACAAGCATACCCGACCAATGGGGAGGGCGGGGAACCTCCATATCTTTAAAGCGCGCTTCGATCTGTGCAATGGCCCGTTCAAATTCACCGCGCCCACCGGGCATGGCCTGCGATTGCGCCGAAGCCCACGCTCCGATCTGGCTTTCACGCGGGCGGCTTTTGAAATACCGGTCCGCCCGGGCATCCGGCACCTGTTCGGCGCGCCCTTCAATGCGGATCTGGCGGGCCAGACTTTTCCAGTAAAACAGCAGGGCCACATGCGGATTTTGCGCCAGTTCCTGCCCTTTTCGACTATGAAGATTGGTATAGAACACAAAACCGTCCGCATCCCACTCTTTCAGCAAAACGGTGCGGGCTGAAGGGCACCCTTTTTGATCGACCGTTGCCAATGTCATCGCATTGGGATTGTCCGGCTCTGTCTTATGGGCCTTGGCAAACCATAGGCCAAATTGCTCAAATGGATCGGGATCGCTCACCACAGAATCCTCCTTCTTTCGCAGCCTTTATGGCCACACTTGGAAAGTCACGTCTCGCCCTTTAACATAGCCTGTGCATATCCTATGTCTTTCACCGCACAAGGCGGACAATCAAGGCTGAAAATGAAAGATCTGTATTCCATACTTGGTGTCACCAAGGGCGCTGATGACGCAGAAATCAAGCGCGCATATCGCAAGCTGGCCAAGGAACTGCACCCCGACCGCAATAAGGGCAATGAAAAAATTGTCGAGCGGTTCAAGGAAGTGTCCTCGGCATATGGCATTTTAGGCGACAAGGATAAGCGTGCCCGCTATGACCGCGGGGAAATCGATGAAAACGGCACCGAACGCGCCCCTTATGGTGCCGGTGGCCCCGGTGGTGCTGGCGGTTTTAGCGGCTTCCGACGCGGTGGCCATCCCGGCGGCGCGGATTTTGGCGATGCGGAAGACGTGTTCGCCGATTTATTCGGTTTTGGCCGCAGCCGAAAACCGCGCACACAGCGGGGACAAAATGTTGTCTATCGACTGAAAGTAGGCTTTCTCGATGCTGTTTTGGGGGCAACGCGGCGGGTTACCTTGTCCAATGGCAAAACCCTGAATGTGAAAATCCCCGCAGGCGTGCGCGATGGGCAACAGATAAGGCTATCCGGTCAGGGAGAGCCCGGTTTCAATGGCGGCCCGGCTGGCGATGCGCTGGTAAAAGTAGAAGTGGAAGACCATCCCTATTTCACCCGCGACGACCATGATATCTTGCTGGATCTGCCCATCACCCTTGATGAAGCGGTATTGGGCGCGCGTATTTCCGTTCCCACAACAACCGGAACTGTAACACTTTCTATCCCCAAGGGCGCGTCTTCGGGCAAGCGCTTGCGATTGAAAGGAAAAGGCATTTCGGCCGGAGGCAAAGTGGGGGATCAATATGTAACGCTAAAGATCATTCTGCCCAAAACGGTGGATAGCGATCTGGAAAAGGCCATCGGGAAATGGGCCAAATCCCATCCTTATACGGTGCGGGATTATTTAAAAACCTAAGAGCACATATGGCAGGATTCTGGCAAACACAGTGCAAGAAACACGGCCAAATCTGGTGGTCGGCACTGGTACGTTTTTATACGGATCACGGCCCGGAACATGCGGGAAACATGACCTTTTTGGGTGTCATGGCGATCTTTCCGTTTCTGATCTTCCTGATTTCGCTCTCTGGCCTTTTGGGGCAGACCGATACCGGGCAGAGTGCCATCGCATTCTTATTGTCCAACCTGCCGCAAAATATCACCAAAACCCTGCGCGGGCCGGTGAACAATATCGTCCAGAACTCCCATGGGGGTGTGCTCACCGGCTCTATGGTCTTTGCCCTTTGGACCGCAATCCAAGGGGTGGAAGCAGCGCGCCAGACGGTTATCCACGCCTATGACAGCTGGGAACATGCGGCCGCGTTCTGGCGTCGGCTTTTAGCGGATCTGGGGCTAGTGGTGGGCACGGCCCTGATGATCTTGCTTGCCATGTCCTTGTTGGTTCTGGCCCCTGTGACCCTTTCGCTAAGCCAGGATAGCGTTCGGGCCCCTGCCGGTCTTTTCGATTTTGGCATATGGTCACGTTATCTGATCGCGCCTTTGCTTTTGTTTTTGGCAACCCTTACGGCCTATAAAGCCTTTGTGCCGCGCCTTCCCACCATGCGCCGGTATTACACGCCGGGGGCAATCCTTACCGTTGTGGTTTGGCTGTTCCTGGGGAAAGGCATGGCCATTTACCTCAAGAATGCGGATCGCTATGACGTGATCTATGGCAGCCTCGCGGGCGTGGTGATCTTCCAACTTTTCGTCTATATCATCGCCAGCGCCTTTATTCTGGGCGCACATTTGAACGCAAGCTATACCCGTCATCATGGGCCTTTGGGCATCGACCAGAATTTGGTCCTATGACTGGCACCGAGAATAAATGGCACCGAAAACGATCAAAAAGGAAACAACATGACCGCACAGACAGGTCTTCTTTCAGGCAAGCGCGGGCTCATCATGGGCGTTGCCAATGACAGGTCTTTGGCATGGGGCATCGCAAAAGCAGCCCGCGCACAAGGGGCCGAGCTTGCCTTCACCTATCAGGGCGAGGCTTTGGAACGGCGGGTGCGTCCTTTGGCCCAAAGCCTTGAGTCCAATCTTCTGGCTCCTTGTGATGTATCGGATATGGCCTCTATCGACGCGGCATTTGCCATCATCGAAAAAGAATGGGGACAGCTTGATTTCCTGATCCATGCCATCGGCTTTTCCGATAAGAACGAACTGCGCGGCCGCTATGTGGATACCAGCCGGGAAAACTTCCTCCACACCATGGATGTCAGCTGTTATTCCTTCACCGCTGTTGCCAATCGTGCTGAAAAACTGATGAGCGAAGGCGGGTCGATGCTGACTTTATCTTATTATGGCGCAGAAAAAGTGATGCCCCATTATAATGTGATGGGCTTGGCCAAAGCTGCTTTGGAAACCAGTGTCAAATATCTGGCCAATGATCTTGGGCCACGCGGCATTCGGGTCAACGGCATTTCCGCAGGGCCAGTCAAAACCCTGGCAGCGTCTGGCATTGGCGATTTCCGCTATATCCTCAAATGGAATGAATTGAACGCCCCCCTGCGGCGCAATATCACCATCGACGATGTGGGCAAGGCCGGGCTTTATCTGCTGTCCGATCTGCCTCCGGCGTTACCGGTGAAATCCATCATGTGGATGCAGGATATAATATCATCGGCATGAAACAGGCCGATGCACCCGATATTGCCTTGAGTTAATTCCTCCTGATTTCTCTTTTGCCCAACATCCCTTTTCTTGATTGATGCCCCTTAGCCTGAGGAAGCCCAACATGTCGTTGAACAGTTTTGGCCATGTCTTACGCTTCACAAGCTGGGGGGAATCCCACGGTCCCTCTATCGGCGCGGTATTGGATGGGGTACCACCGGGCATCCCCCTTTCAGAAGGCGACATCCAGCCCTTTCTGGACCAAAGGCGGCCCGGCCAATCGCGCTTTACCACCCAACGCCGCGAAGCCGATCAGGTACGCATTCTTTCCGGTGTCTATGAAGGAAAAACCACCGGAACGCCCATTTCCCTGTTGATTGAAAATACCGATCAGCGATCGAAAGATTATTCAGATATCGCCAAACGCTATCGGCCCGGCCATGCGGATTTCACCTATGATGCCAAATATGGCCACCGCGATCCCCGTGGGGGCGGGCGTTCATCGGCGCGGGAAACCGCCATGCGGGTCGCCGCCGGAGCCATCGCCCGCAAAATTCTGGGCGACGGCATAGAAATCTATGGCGGGCTGGTGGAAATGGGCGGGGATGCCATTGACCGCGATCTGTGTGATTGGTCCCGCGTGGGGGACAATCCGTTTTTCTCTCCCGATCCCGAAGCCGCAAAGCGTTGGGCTGAACTATTGGACGAAACCCGCAAGTCCGGCGATTCGCTGGGAGCGGTAATCGAGGTCGGGGCGCGCGGCGTTCCTGCGGGCTGGGGGGCGCCCATTTATGGCAAGCTGGATGCGGATCTGGCCGCGGCCATGATGTCGATCAATGCCGCCAAGGGGGTGGAAATTGGCGCGGGATTTGAAGCAGCCCGGCTAACGGGGGCGCAAAATGCCGATCAAATCCGTATCGGAAAAACCGGCCAGCCCCATTTCCTGTCCAATCATGCCGGCGGTATTTTGGGCGGAATTTCATCTGGCCAGCCTGTTATGTGCCGTGTCGCCATCAAGCCCACCAGTTCAATTCTGATCCCTCGCCAAAGCATCTCAAGCACCGGCGAAAATGTGGAGGTGGTCACAAAAGGTCGCCATGATCCTTGCGTTGGCATACGCGGCGTGCCGGTGGCCGAAGCCATGCTGGCATTGGTTTTGGCCGACCATATGATGCTGCACCGCGCCCAATGCGGATAAAACCGTGCCGCCGCTCATATGGATGGTGACGACGGCTCATAAGCGTGCACATCGGCGTGCAGCTTTTCGCGGCAGATGCTTCGGATCAGGGACGCAAGCGCACGATACAGCACGCGATAAGGTGCGCTGGGGCGCCAGGCAAGCGCAATGGTGCGATAGGCTGGCACCTCGCTCAAAGGCAAGATCTGCACATCTTTTCGCGGTGTGATTTCCGACCGCACATAAAGCGCTGGCAAAAAGCCCAATCCCATATTCATCCCCACCATATGGCGCAAAGTATCAAGGCTCGTGCTTCATATTCTCGCAACAACCGGGCATGAAAGCGGTGTGCCAATTCCTGCACCTGATCAAAAAAGCGATAGCGGTCTTCCAGAGCCAAGAGTTTTTGGCCATGCAAATGTTCGGGCGTTACTTGGTCCAGTAAAGACAAGGGATGATCGCCGGATGCGGTGAGGATCAGCGGTTCATCGAACAAAATGTCTGTGGTGATATCCGATGCCGTCAAAGGAAACTGGGTCAAGATCAGGTCATAATGACCTTCCAGCAATTGCGCCTCCAGATCGCGCGGTCCGTCTTCGCGCACATAAAGCTGCAAATCGGGATAGGCTTCATGCACCGCTCCGATCACTTCGGGCAAAAGATAAGGCCCAAGGGTTGGCGGAACCCCCAAACGGTGCGTACCAACCACTCCCAAACTACCCGACCGGGCTTTTTGCGTAAACAGGTCCATTTCATGGACAAGGGTTTGGGCAAGACCGATCAAATCACGCCCCAAGGGCGTGGGAACCGCCCCCGTTTTCATTCTTTCCAGCAACACACAGCCCAGAATATCTTCCAAAGCGGCAATCTGTGCGGTCAGTGTTGGTTGGGAAACACCGATGCGGGCGGCAGCCCGGCGATAGCTGCCCGCTTTGGCCACTTCAAGGAAATAGCGAATCTGCCGAAGGGACGGTTCTCGCGTGCGGCCATGCCACGTGATAGTCAATCTCGATCACCTTGTCGTAAAATGTTATATTCCTTTATCACATGAAATGCTCATTGTGCAGCTAGGGAATGTTTCTAAATACATATTTGTAGGCTGTTACAAGGAATCGCCGATGGACAAAATTTTTTCTGGCATCTCTAAATTCCAAAAATCGGTCTATCCGAAGAATGAAGAACTGTTTCACAAACTGGCTGGCGGGCAATCGCCCGAAGCCCTGTTCATCACCTGCGCCGATAGTCGCGTTGATCCCATGATGATCACCCAAACCGAACCTGGGGATCTGTTTATCTGTCGCAATGCAGGCAATATCATCCCACCCCATGTGCCCGATGCAGGCGGCGTTACGGCCACCATCGAATATGCCATCGGCGCCCTGAATATCGAGCATATTGTGGTCTGTGGGCATACCGACTGTGGAGCCATGAAAGGCGCGATGGATAGAGACAGTCTGGCGGATTTTCCCCATGTCCGTGCTTGGCTTGGCTTTTCAGAAGCTGCCGTGAAGATTGTCAATGAACGGGACACAAACGCCTCGGAAGAAGAGCGCTTGAACGCCTGATCGAAGAAAATGTCCTATTGCAATTGACGCATGTGCGTACCCATCCCTTTGTGGCATCTCGCCTGGCGGCCGGGCTTTTGGAACTGCACGCTTGGGTTTACGACATAAAAAGCGGCACAATCAAAGCCTATGACTCCGAAAGCGGATACTTCCGCGAGATTACCCGCGCCAAAGGCAATGCGGAATTTCCCAAGGGAAACTGCCCGATACACGATCACGCCGATTAATTGCTTGGCACATTCAGATTTCAGGACAGTTCGCACATGACCTTTAAATTTAGCAATCTGCGCGGCGACATTTTCGGGGGCACCACCGCCGCCATTGTCGCCCTGCCTTTGGCTTTGGCCTTTGGCGTGGCATCCGGTGCCGGCCCCATTGCCGGTCTTTACGGCGCCATTATCGTAGGCTTTTTCGCTGCCGTGTTTGGCGGGACAGCGACACAAATTTCTGGCCCCACAGGACCGATGGTGGTGGTTTTCGCCGGGGTTTTCTCAGCCTATACCGATCAACCGGAATTGGTCTTCACCTCGGTGATGCTGGCTGGCCTTTTCATGATCCTGTTTGGCCTTTTACGCTTGGCGACTATATCCGTCTGGTCCCTTATCCGGTGATTTCCGGGTTCATGAGTGGCATTGGCTGCATCATCATCATTTTGCAATTCGGACGCTTGATGGGCCATGAACCGCCAAGCGGCCCGCTTATGGCTTTGGCTCCATCCCATCGGCTGTTGTCGATCCCAATTTTTCGGCGCTGGCCATTGGCGCCCTCACCTTGGCAGTCGTCTTTTTCTGGCCGGCCCGGTTCAATCGTTATGTCCCCGGCCCACTGGCAGCGCTCTTCATTGCCACGCCTATATCGATGTTGTTTACCGGTATTCCCATTTTGGGTGACATTCCCAGTGGATTGCCTGAAATGCAGATGCCTATGCTGACTCCAGATACGACATTTCTGGTCATTGAAACGGCACTGATTTTGGCGGCGCTTGGCGCAATCGACAGCCTGCTCACATCCCTTGTCGCCGACAATATGACCCGCACCCGACATTCATCAAACCGCGAACTGGTGGGACAAGGTATCGGCAACAGCCTGGCCGGTCTGTTTGGCGCCATCCCCGGTGCCGGAGCCACCATGCGCACCGTCATCAATATCCGATCCGGCGGCAATAGTCGGCTGTCGGGTGCCTTGCATTCGCTGATTTTATTGGCGGTGGTGCTCGGGCTTGGTCCGCTTGCGTCGATGGTTCCCCATGCTGTCCTTGCGGGAATTTTGGTGAAGGTTGGCTATGATATTATCGATTGGTCCTATCTCAAGCGCGCCCATCGCGGACCGCGCTGGGATCTGATCTTGATGATTTTGGTGCTGGGATTGACGGTGTTTGTTGATCTAATCACCGCCGTTGCCATCGGTATGGTGCTGGCAGCCCTTGCTTTCATCCATCAATTGGCCAAAACGCAGCTTGCAAACATTGGTACCATTCCCGGACTCGATCTGAGCACCAATGAGGCCGAGATGCTCAAACATGCCGATGGGCGCATCGCCATTTTCGATTTTGGCGGCCCTTTGAGTTTTGGGGCGGCTGCGGACATGGGCCACCGGGCGCGGGAGCGTACCGACGGAAAGGTCTCGTCGCTGATTCTTGATTTCTCGCGGGTTCCTTTTCTGGATATGTCGGCGGCCAATGCGGTGGAAACCATCATTCAAGATGGCAAGAACAGCGGCAAACGGATTTATCTCACCGGCCTGCGCGATGATGTTCATGCGGTTTTAAAGGGCCTTGGCGTCCTTGATATGGTCCCACAAGACCAGCAAAAAGCGCAACGCATGGACGCTCTGACCGACGCCTTGTCTGCATTGTCTACGCAGAAAGGCGCAATGGAGCCAGCCTGACCGACTTTTTCATAATTGCCAATAAATGATAAAGCCGACATGAGATCTTCCTCATGTCGGCTTTATATTTTCTCGTAAAAAGTACCCTCTTGCACTTGGGATCAAGGGGCTTTTTTCGCAGTCACCAAGACCGAAACATTGACACCATCAGCAACGGCCTTCGCCACATCGCCTTTTTTGCCAAGGCCAAAGACTGTGCGGTCCAGCGTAACACCACCCTCAACCCGCGCGATATCATCTTCAATGGTCAATTTGAAGGGCAGGATAAGTTCCTGGCTGATACCCCGAATTTCCAATGTGCCATGGGCTTCATAGCGCCCATTCCCCAAATGCCGCACATCCTGAGACGAAAACTGTGCTTTGGGGAAACTCTCCGCAAAGAACCAGTTGTCCCCCATAAGGGTCGTCCGCGCATCCTGTCCATCCATATAGATGCTGCCAATATCCACCGCCACCGACAGATCCGCCAATTCCGGATGATCCATATCAAAGGAAATCGTGGCATCGAAATCGTTGAACCCGCCATGCACCGGCGAGGTATTCCATTTGGCGGTCCACAGGATCTGGCTTTCCGCAGGAATCACCTGCCATGTGTTGGCCAGCACGCCCACCGGGATCGCCAAAGCAAGAAAAAAACCGATAAGCAGGCGCGTCATTTTTGTTCTCCATAGCTCTGCTTTGTGCCGAAGGGCAGCATGCGGCGCAGAATATCGTCTTTCAAAATGAAATGATGCTTCAAAGCCGCCCCTATATGCAAAACCAACAATGCAACCAAGGCCCAGGCCATCACTTCATGCATTTCTTCCGAGAGTTCATGTAGCGCGTCATTGGGGCCAAAAATCGTCGGTAAAGTGAACAGTTTGAAGATTCTCGTGGGAATACCAAGCTCCGACGTATCGGTGCTTACCCATCCGGCAAGGGGCATCAACAACAAGAGGCCGTAAAGCCCCCAATGGGTAAGATGTGCCAAGCCCCGTTCCACAGGCGTAAGGGTATCGGGCAGCATTGGGCCGGGGGTCATCACCCGCCAGACAAGCCGCAACAAGGCCAGCCAAAATACTGTAAACCCAATGGATTTATGAAGCTGGAACAGCGTGAACTTTGTCTGCAGGTCTGAGACCAGATGGCTCATGCTATAGCCCAGACCCCACATGGCGATAACCAGAAGGGCGACAATCCAGTGAAAGCCGATGCTCACCAATCCCCAGCGGGTCTGGCTGTTCGATATCTGCATTATCGCCCCCTTGTTTCGTCGACTGTCGCCTTATTTTGCGACGGATGTTTCCGTTGAGATAAAGATCTCCACCGCATCGCTTACCATCGGAACATATTGGCCGATCCCGAATTCACTGCGGTTGATGGTGGTTTTGGCATTGAACCCCGCAGCTTTTTTCCCGCTCATGGGATGGGTGTCCAGCTTGTTCAGCGTCACATCCAGCACCACCGGTTTTGTCACACCATGAATCGTCAGATCACCATAAACCTTGGCGGTGCTGTCCCCGGTGCGGTCGATCCTGGTGCTGGTGAAGGTGGCTTCCGGATAGGTGGCGGCATCGAAGAAATCGGCGCTCAAAAGATGCCCATCCAGCTTTTCAATACCGGTATCGAGGCTGTTGATGGGAATGGTGACCGTCAGCGTCGAGGCTTCGGGATTTTCCTCATCCAGCACCAGTTCACCCTCAAAATCGCCAAAGCGGGCGCGGGTTTCGGAGAAGCCACATGGTTCCATGTGAGGCCGATATGGGTATGCGCCTTATCGAACACAAAAGCTTCCGGTGCGGCTTCAAGCGCCGGTGCCAGAGCAAGGCTCAGAGTAAGGCTCGCGGCGGCGCTCAGAAAGAATGTCTTCACTCGTATCATGTCAAACCCCATTTTGTTTCACGTGCAGGTTAATCGCACGTCCAAATTGATCACCGTCATCACAAGTCTGTTTCGAAAAAAGGCTTACGGCAAAAGCCTCTCTTCCGTGGTTCCTATAGACTAATCAATTCCATCGCCGCCGATAGTCCCAAGATTGAAATTTATTGTCTCCCAAACAGAAACAGTCCGTGGAACCGCGTCATTCAGACCGCAAGGCATCCACGGAAGATATGATATCCGGCGACGATAATTCCCGCACATCCGAAGCGATGGGGGATAGCTCTTCCAAGTCCTTGGCGCGATCATCCACTTTCAAATCCTCGAACTTCCGGGCTTGCGGCATCACCGACCGTTCAAGGCTCCCCACCATGGAATTATAGGATTTCACCGCTCTGTCGAGATTTTGCCCCGTCTTCACCACATGATTGCCCATGGTGGAAAGACGACTATAAAGCTCTCGGCCCAAATCCGCCACTTGGCGGGCGTTTTCCGCCATGGCTTCCTGACGCCAGCCATAAGCCACCGCCTTTGCCAAAGCGATCAAGGTGGTGGGCGTCACGATCAGAACCCGGTTATTGATGGCATCCTCGAACAGATCAGGGTCCCGTTCGATGGCCGCCGCATAGAAATTTTCACCGGGAATGAACATGGCGACAAAATCCGGCGTGTCTTCCAAGGCATTCCAATAGGCTTTGGCCCCCAATTGCTTCATATGGGTGCGAATTTCCTGCGCATGTTTGACCAAAAAGCCATCCCGCACCGTTTCTTCCACCGCCTCGATGGCATTGAAATAAGCGGACAGCGAGGTTTTTGCATCCACAACGATGGTGCGACCGCCCGGCAATCTCAGCACCGCATCGGGCATCAACAATTTGTCATTTTCATCGGAAAAGCTGGCCTGCGTGTGGAAATCCACATGCTCGCTCATGCCCGCCAGTTCCATCACCGTTTGCAATTGATGCTCCCCCCAGCGGCCCCGGGTTTTGGGCTGAGCGCGCAAGGCCATCACCAGTTTTGCGGTTTCACTGCGCACACCATCCTGAGCTTGCAGCACATTTTTCAGTTCGCTGGTTAAATGGCCATAGGCTTCATGGCGGGCTTTTTCGATATGGCCAAGATTTTCCTCATAGCGCTTCAAGCTGTCCTGCATGGGTTTCAAAAGATTCTGGATGGCCTGATGGCGCTCACGCAGATCCCCCTCCGCCGAAGATTTGTGGCGTTTGAAGGTTTCTTCCGCCAGTTCAAGGAAGGATTTCTGGCTGGCTTTGAATGTTTCATGGGCCAGCCCCTTGAACTTTTCCTCCATCTCGCCGCGCAAGCTGGTCAGGGTTTCGCGTTCTTGCTTCACCGCTTGTTCGCGTTCGAGCATAAGGCTTCACGGGCCGCCAATTGGCTGCTGGCCTCTTGCAATTTTTCGCGGGCCTCGCGCACATCACGCTCCAGCTTTTCAACCGTCTCGCCCCAATGCTGCGCCTTGTGTTCGGCCTGCCGCTGCTGCATCTGCGCCTCATGCAAACGCGCCTCAGCCTCTTTCAAAAGCCCATCGCTTTGTTGGCCACGCTTTTTTTCCCGCAAAAGCGCAAAGCCCATAAACAGCGCCGTGATCGCCGCACCAAGCACCCCCGCAATCAAAATGACCATCCCGTTTTCCGGCATTGCGATTCCTTTTCAAGAACATAGAGGGAACATTTTAAAGCGGCAGCCCAGAGATTGCAAAGGCCATAAGAGGAAAAATCCTCAATTTGTGGCCTGTTCTTCCATCAGGGTTGTTTTGACAAGGGTGGCCAAGCGATTGGTCGAGGCATCATGGCGGGTAATATCCCCCACCGCTTCCAGATCCGACAAGATGGACTGCGCCAGTTCCTTGCCAAGCTCCACCCCCCATTGGTCGAAGGAATTCACCCCCCAGATGATCCCTTGGGTGAACACTTTATGTTCGTAAAGCGCCAGAAGCTGACCAAAGTGGAACGGGTCGAGCCGATCAAGCAAAAGCGTATTGGTGGGGATATTGCCGGGGAATGTGCGATGGGGGGCAAGCCGCGCCGCGTCTTCTGCCGCCATGCCGCTGGCCAGCATTTGAGCACGCACCTGTTCTTCGCTTTTGCCCAGCATCAGGGCTTCGGTTTGGGCGCATAAATTGGCCAACAGAATTTTATGATGCTCCAGATGGTGGTGATCGGGATGCAAGACGGCGATGAAATCCGCAGGCACAAGGCGGGTGCCTTGATGGATCAACTGATAAAACGCATGTTGCCCATTGGTTCCCGGACGCCCCCAGATCACCGGCCCGGTTTGATAATTCACCACGGCCCCTTCGCGGTTCACCCGCTTGCCATTGCTTTCCATATCAAGCTGCTGAAGATGGTCCACAAAACGGTCAAGCCGTTGATCATAGGGCAAAACCGCATGGCTGGCCGCCCCCAGGAAATTGCTGTTCCATACCCCCAACAAGCCCAGAATCACCGGCATATTCCGATCCAGCGGGCTGTTCAGGAAATGCTGGTCCATGGCATGGCCGCCCTCCAGAACCTGTTCGAAATTCGCCCAACCAATGCCCAAAGCCAAAGACAACCCAATGGCCGACCACAAAGAATAACGACCGCCCACCCAATCCCAAAAGCGGAACATATTGCTGGTTTCGATGCCGAAATCCGTCACCGCATCCACATTGGTGGACAGCGCCACAAAATGCCGGGCCACCGCCTTTTCATCACCGAAATGATCCAGAACCCAACGCCGCGCCGTTTGGGCATTGGTCATGGTTTCCTGTGTGGTGAAGGTTTTCGACGCCACGATGAACAAGGTTGTTTCCGGATTCAGAGTGGCCAGAACGCCGTCGATATCATGGGCATCCACATTGGATACATAATGAACGGAAATCCCCGCATGGGCATGGTTTCTCAACGATTCCATCGCCGCTTGCGGCCCCAAATGCGAGCCTCCAATACCGATATTCACCACATCCGTAATCTGTTCGCCGCCAAAACCGCGCCATGTGCCATCATGCACCGAAGCCACAAATGCCTTCATCTGGGCAAGAACGGCCGTGACCTCGGTCATCACATTCACCCCATCCACGGGGATGCCCGCCTTCGTCCGGTTGCGCAGCGCCATATGCAGAACGGCACGATGCTCGGTGTTATTCACCGCTTCGCCTTCCGCCATGCGGGCGCGCCATTCCTCCAAGCGCCGCGCCTTGGCCAATCCCAGCAACAAACGCATGGTTTCGGCGCTCACCCGGTTTTTGGAATAGTCCAACCGCAGGCCATGGGTTTCGATCCACATTTGATCGGCCCGCTCTGGCTCGGCTTTGAACAGATCCTTGATGGTTTGGCAGCTCCGGACCATGGCCTTGTGATGGGCATCCAAGGCCTGCCATGCGGCGGATGACGTGAGATCAGACATGGGTTTTCCTTCAGATGGTCATGAAAGGAGGCGTTGATTGCTTTGGGTATAACAGGCTGCAAGCCGAGCCAATGAAGAATTCAAGCATAGGGCTTTGTTTTTTATCTTATTTGATCGCGTTCACATACCAGCCGGAGCCTTGGCAGCTCAGCTCCGCCTATCCTGAATTATAAAAGGATTTTTTTGCTTTGCCATGCTGGCACGATCAGCCATATGCCCTTAAACTTGCGGCAGAAACATCATCGCACATCATGGCAGGCCTTGCCCCATAAGGCCGATGCAGCAAATAAAGGGAGCGAGGCAGGCCGTGACCGAGACGATAACGGGCGAGCCCGCGAACAGCCCCCACCCCCTGTCACGCGCCCGTGCTGAACAGCATGACCGCGACGACCCCTTGGCACTGATGCGGCGTCGCTTCGACCTGCCGGGCGGGCTGATCTATCTGGACGGCAATTCACTGGGCGCTTTGCCGCGCGGCGTCGCGGCGCGGCTGGGGGAAGTCACCCGCCATGAATGGGGCGACAAGCTGATCGCTGGCTGGTGGCAAGGATGGATGGACTTGCCACGCCAAACCGGGGCGCGCATTGCCCCCTTGATCGGTGCGGACCCCGATCATGTGGTCGCCTGCGACAGTACCTCTCTTAATCTTTATAAACTGGCGGCGGCGGCCTTGCTGGCCCGTCCCGACCGTTCTGTAATCCTGAGCGACGCGGACAATTTTCCCACCGATCTTTATATGTTTGAAGGCCTGAGTACCCTGATGGGCAAAGCGGTGGAATTACGCACCGTTCCCCGTGCGGCCATCATGGATCACCTGACAACAGACGTGGCGCTTTTAAGCCTGTCCCATGTAGATTACCGCACCGCCGAACAATGGGATATGGCCGCGCTCACGCACGCCGCCCACAAGGTGGGTGCGCTCAGCCTGTGGGATTTATCCCATTCGGCAGGGGCCGTGGCGGTGGATCTGGCCGGGGCGCAAGCCGATATGGCCGTGGGGTGCGGCTATAAATTTCTCAATGGCGGCCCCGGCGCCCCCGCTTATCTTTATGTTGCGCCCGATCTTTGCAACACACTCGTCAATCCCTTATCGGGCTGGATGGGCCATCAAGCGCCGTTCGATTTTGCCCCCCGCTATCAGCCCGCCGAGGGCATTGACCGCTTTGCCTGTGGCACCCCGCCTGTTTTGGGCCTTGCCGCGCTTGATCGGGCGCTTGAGGTGTTTGCGGATGTGGATCTTCCCGCCCTTTATGCAAAGGGGCAGGCTTTGTGCGCCCTGTTTCTGGCGCTCACCAAAGACCTGCCCGGCATCTGCGCCCTTTCCCCCACCAAAGATATCCCACGCGGTTGCCATGTGGCCCTGTCACACCGCCAAGCGAAAACCATCATGGCACAGTTGGCAAGCCGCGGCGTGGTGGGGGATTTTCGCCCGCCCGATGTGATGCGCTTTGGTTTTTCGGCGCTTTATTGCCGTTATGTGGATGTATGGGATGCGGCCCATGCTTTGGCTCTGGAAATTGGAAAAAGCGAAGATGGCTTAAGCGATAATCAAGCCCATCCATCCCCTCCGCATCCGGCTCCTTAAAGATAGGGGCTCATCAGCCATGCGGCCCGATTGCGCAGATGGATGGGCAATGGCCGTTTACGCACTTCGGACCATGTGATTGTGCGGGTTTTTTTCTGACGCTCTTCCAGAAATCCATCCAAACTGCGGGCCGTGGCGGCGTCGAAAATCTCCAGATTCAACTCAAAATTCAGGCGAAAACTGCGCGCGTCCCAATTTGTAGAGCCGATCATCGCCCAATAATCATCCACCACCATCATTTTCATATGGTCCAGCGGCGGCGGCGTCAGATGCAGCCGAACCCCGCGCTTCAACAAGCCTTCAAACAACGCCTCGGACGCCCATCCCATCACCCGGTAATTATTGCGTTCCGGCACCAGAATATCCACCTCCACCCCGCGAAGAGCCGCTTGCGACAAGGCGCTTAGAAGATGGATATCCGGCAGAAAATAAGGGGTGCTGATCCGCACCCTGCGCCGGGCGATGGACAAGGCGCTCTCGATGATCCATCCGGCATTGGAAAATTCCTCCTCCGGGCCATCGGGAACCGCGCGGGTCACTGCTGGTCCAACCGGATTATCTTCATCAGGATGCTTCAAAACCTGCCATGAAGGGCCGTGAAGCGCCTCGCCCCCGGCGAACCGCCAATCTTCGTCAAACACCGTAAAAAGCTGGCTCAAAACCGGGCCTTTTACCCGAAACATCACATCTTGCGACTGTAAGCCCCGTTCACCAAAAGCCCGATGAATATCGCGGATATTCATGCCGCCGGTGAAGCCTGTGCGTCCATCCACAAGCAATAATTTCCGGTGCGTCCGCAGATTGAGAAATGTCAGATGCGAAAGGCTGGGGCGGTTGAAGGCCCGTGCATCGATCCCCATTTTCCGCAAGCGGCCTGCAATCAGCGGGCTGCCCATAGCATCCACCAACACACAAACCTTGACGCCGCGACCCACAGCGGCTTTCAGGGCCCGTGCAAACTCCTGCCCCACACTGTCCCAATCATAGATATAGGTGCAAAAGGCCACCGACCGTTGGGCCGTATTGATGGCCTCCAGCATGGCGGGATAAGCCTCATCGCCATTGATCAGCATCTTTAAATGATTGCCGCCGCATAAGGGCAATCCCGTAAGGCCATGGCCCAGCCGGGAATGGGCCAGAAAGCGCGGGGCGGCTGTGGGATCAAGGGTCAGCAGACCATGATGTTCCGGCTGGCCTTTGGCATGTCTCAACGCCCCCAGCTTTTCCCGTAATTGCCGTTCGGCCCGACGCTGTACCCGATTCACCCCCAGAACCAGATACCCCATCGCACCGGCACCGGGCAGCAGCCAGATGATCGCCACCCATCCAATAGCAGCACGCACATCACGCTTTGTCAGCAAGATATGCATGCTTGCCAGCATCGAAGCCGCAAACAACGCCAAACCGAGCAAAAACGAACTGATGGGTTCCATGAAAGAACACTGCCCACAAGCTGGCTTAGGGGCAACTGTCAAATGACATGCCCATAAATCTCACAGCACTAGGACGGCCTTTGCGCTTCCAGCATGTGCAACATCGGCGCAAGGGGCGTCAGATCATAGCCCGCCATCTGCGCCGCCGACACGACATCCGCCACGCCCTGACGCTTTGACGCCACCATGGCCGCCGCCCATAAAGCCGTAGAGCGCATCCCCGACAAGCAATAGGCCAATACCCGTCCGTTGTCGCGCCAGCCCTCCTCCAAAGCCCGTTCCATTCGTGCAATGGCATCGGGGGTAATCTGACCGCCCGCGACCGGAATATGCGCAAAAGAAAGGCCATGCTCTTTCGCCAAATGGGCCATCTGCTGGGCCGTGGGCTGGCCGGGGCTTTCCCCGTCGGGCCGGTTGCAGATCACCATATGCACACCCTTTTCCACGGCCACGGAGAAATTTTCCGGCGCGATTTGTCCGGCCACATAAAGGCGATCGGAAACGGGTTTTAGCGGTGTCATATGCTTGCCGTCCTTTTAAGGGGTCATATCCTGGGGAAGAAGCGTTGCCGAGCGTTTTTCCAGAACGTTTCCTGCCATGCGCATGGCCACCATATAATCATCGAAAATCGGAGCCGGAGGCAGCGCATCACAGGCCACAAAACAGGCATCGACATGCTCTGAAGACAAGGTCACATGCTCCATTTCGGGCGGACAATCGGCATAAGACAGAAAAATCAGCACAAAGCGGCGGGTGCCATCCGCCTTGAGCCGTTCCCAATAGTGCAAAAATCCCGCCACACGGCTTTCCAGCCCGGTTTCTTCCCATATTTCACGGGTCAGGCAATCAAGCGGCGGCTCTCCCGGGTCCAGCCGCCCACCGGGCAATTCCCAAATGCCATTGGGCTGGCGCAAGACCAGCGCTTTTTCACCACATAACAGCACCGCCTTCACGGAAACCGGCAAGCCTTGCGCCTGTTCCAACAAGCCGTTTATCCGCGCCTCGGACAGATCGTCGAACGGTGCCTGTGTCATGTACGTTTTCTCCATTCCCACGCCGCCCTACGCTAGGCCGTTTTCAAAAAGCGGGCCACCAATTCCACATGAGGCGACCAAAGGAATTGATCAACAGGGCGAACGCAAACAAGATCATAACCGCCATCCACCAAAAGCCGGGCATCGCGGGCAAAGGTGTTGGGATTGCACGAGACCGCAATCACAGCTGGCACCGCACTGCGCGCCAGTTCTGTCATCTGCGCGGCGGCACCGGCACGTGGTGGATCAATAATAACGGAACCGAAACGATTAAGCTCATGCGCGGCCAGTGGCCTGCGAAACAGATCACGGTGATCCAGTGTTACCTGTTTCAAGCTCTGCGTGCCATGAACCGCCTTGCGCAGGGCCTCCACCGCCGAACGCGCTCCTTCCACCGCATGGACGGTGCTGTGTCGGGCCAAGGGAAGACTGAAGGTTCCGATGCCCGCAAACAGGTCGGCACAGTGCGTCACACCCGCCGTCCATTCCAAAATCGCTTCAAGCAAGGCCATCTCGCCTTCTTTGGTGGCCTGAACAAAACCGCCGGGCGGCAAAGGCGCCTCCACCTCGCCAAAGCGCATTTTGGGGGCGCGACGCACCGAAACAGGGTCGAGAAACCCATCGTCCAACACATGCACGCTGGCCAGATCATGGGATTCGGCGAATGTCGCCAACGCCTCGCGCCTTGCCAAATCCAATGACACGCGCCCGGAGATCAGCAAATCAATGCCGCTGTCACTGTCCGTAAGCGTTATGTCCAGCCCCGCACGTAACGTCAAAAGATCGCCAAGCACAGCCCGCAAGGGCTTCAGCAAAGCCACCAGTGCCGGACGGGCAATGGGACATTCTTTCACATCCACCAAATGATGGGATTGGCGTTGGTTGAAGCCCAACAGCACCCCCCGGCTGGTGCGCAGGGCCTTCAAAGCCAAACGCCGTCTGCTGCCGGGCGGGCTGATATGCGGGGCCTCGATAGGCACATCCCCCAAACCGTGCTGTGACAATGCCGTTTTCACGCGGTCCCGCACAAAACCGGCATAAGCGTCCGCCGTCAGATGTTGCAAACTACACCCGCCGCACGAGCCAAAATGACGGCATGACGGCTCCGCCCGATCTGCACCGGGGGCGACAATGGCTTCCAGACTGGCCCGCATGGTTCCCCGCAGCCCCGGTTCCAGCCACACATCCACCACATCGCCCGCTGCGGTGAAGGGCACATAGATATCCCCATCCGCCCCGTGCGATATTCCATCGCCCTGGGCGCCGATGCGGCTAATCTCAAGGCGCTTTGGCGCACCTTTTTTCTTAGGCGTGGTACTGCGCGGCAATCAAAAATTCCTTATTTCCTTCGGGGCCGGTGATCGGACTTTCGCTGATCCCCAAAACCTGCCAACCGGCACATTGGGAGAGCCACGCTTCAATGCGTTCGCAAACCTCGGTATGCAGGGCCGGATCACGCACCACACCCTTTGCACCTACGCGGCCTTTTCCCACCTCGAATTGCGGTTTGATCAAGGCCACCAGCCATGCACCGGGCCGCACCAGCGCAAGACTGGCCGGTAAAACGGTTTCAAGGCCGATAAAGCTGGCATCGCACACCACCATATCCACCGGTTCGGGGATATGCTCGGCACTGAGATGGCGGGCATTGGTGCGCTCCAGCACACGCACACGGGAATCATTGCGCAGTTTCCACGCCAATTGGCCATGGCCCACATCCACCGCATAGACATGTGCGGCCCCTTTTTGCAGCAACACATCCGTGAAGCCGCCGGTGGACGCCCCCACATCGATGGCGGTTTTGCCCGTCACATCGATATCGAACCGCTCAATGGCGTGGGCCAGTTTTTGCCCCCCGCGCGACACCCAGGGATGATCCTGGCCCCGCACCTCCAAAGGTTGGTCCGCCTTGATGGGCTGACCAGCCTTGTTGATGCGGGTTTCGCCAGAAAATACCTTTCCTGCCAAAAGCAGCGCCTGCGCCTTGGCACGGCTTTCCACCAAACCACGTTCCACAAGGGCCAGATCAGCGCGTAGCGCTTTGGCTTCATAGATGCTCTCCGTCAGGCAAGAGCGCCGCGGCTGGCTTCAAAATCATTATGGCCAAGGGCACGCAAAGCCGTCTCAACGATATAAGGGGCCGTTAGATGCGCTTGTTCATATTGTTTTTCAGGAGAATCCTGATCCTGGAAAATATCCGGTAATTTCATGGTGCGCAGCTTGAAGCTGGCACTGTCCAAAAGCCCTTCGCCGGACATGAATTCCAGAACATGCGACCCAAAGCCGCCAATGGCGCCTTCTTCGATGGTGATCACCACTTCATGGTTGGCAGCCAGATCGCGGATCATTGCCTGATCCAGCGGTTTGGCAAAACGCGCATCGGCCACAGTGGTGGAAAGACCACGGCTATCCAGAATATCGGCAGCCTTCAACGCTTCACCAAGCGACCACCCAAGGACAGGATCGCCACTTTCGAGCCTTCACGCACAATACGACCCCGGCCAATTTCCAAAGGCGAGCCAAGGGCGGGCAGTTCCACGCCCAAGCCTTCACCGCGCGGATAGCGGAAGGCCGTGGGGCGATCATCCACAGCCACCGCGGTGGCCACCATATGCTTCAATTCCGCTTCATCGCCCGCGGCCATCACGATCATATTGGGCAAGCTGGCCAAATAGGTAATGTCGAACGAGCCGGCATGGGTTTGCCCATCGGCGCCAACAAGTCCGGCACGATCGATGGCAAAGCGCACAGGCAATTTCTGGATGGCCACATCATGCACCACCTGATCATAGGCGCGTTGCAAGAATGTGGAATAAATGGCCGCAAATGGCTTCATGCCCTGCGTGGCCATGCCAGCGGCAAAGGTCACCCCATGCTGTTCGGCAATGCCCACATCAAAGGTGCGATCAGGAAAGCGCTTGCCGAAAACATCCAGCCCGGTGCCTGATGGCATGGCCGCGGAAATGGCAACGATCTTGTCGTCTTTTTCCGCTTCCTGAACCAAGGAATTGGCGAATACTTTCGTATATTGCGGGGCTTTGGGCGTGGACTTTTTCAATTCGCCCGTCACCACATCAAATTTCGGCACCGCATGGTATTTATCGGCTGCCGCCTTGCCAAAGGGATGGCCGCGGCCTTTTTCCGTTACCACATGCACAAGGATCGGGCCTTCTTTTGCATCGCGCACATTTTCCAGAACCGGCAAAAGATGGTCGAAATTATGCCCGTCGATGGGGCCCACATAATAAAAGCCCAATTCTTCAAACAGCGTCCCGCCGGTGGCCAGACCGCGGGCATATTCTTCGGCCCGACGGGCGGTGGTCACAAGCTGCTTGGGCAGGCGCTTCATAAGAGAGCGGCCGATATCGCGAATCGACAAATATTCCCGCGATGACAGAACACGGCTGAGATAGGCGCTCATGGCGCCCACCGGCGGGGCGATGGACATATCATTGTCGTTCAAGATCACCACAAGCTGATTGCCCGCCTGTACCGCATTGTTCATGCTTCATAGGCCATGCCTGCGCTCATGGCGCCATCGCCGATCACGGCAATGGCTTTATCGGGCTTGCCGGCGAATTTATTGGCCATCGCCATGCCAATGGCTGCCGAAATAGAGGTGGAACTATGGGCCGCGCCGAAGGGATCATATTCACTTTCCGTGCGCTTGGTGAAGCCTGAAAGCCCGCCACCCTGCCGCAAGGTACGGATGCGATCGCGCCGACCGGTCAGAATTTTATGAGGATAGCACTGATGCCCCACATCCCAGATCAGCTTGTCATCGGGCGTGTTGAACACATAATGGATGGCCACGGTCAATTCTACCACGCCCAATCCAGAACCAAAATGGCCACCCGTTGACGACACGGCAGAAATCATTTCGGCGCGCAATTCATCCGCCAATTGTTTCAATTGTGTCGGCTTCATATCCCGCATATCTGCAGGAAAGGTGACCTGATCGAGCAGCGGCGTTTCGGGCTTTTTGGACACTTCACTTCACCTGTTAGCTTATTCGGCGCGATCATGGCGCCCCATTGTTCAGGCATAGTCCTGAAACAAGAAAATGTTAAAGCGATGGCATATCGCAGATTTTACAAAGAGAGACTAAAGAACTTACCGCCGACGATGAATAGCAAACTGCGCCACATCACGCAAAAGTTCCGCTTTATCCCCAAATTCTTCCAGATAGCCAAGCGCCTGTTCCGTGAGAATCCGGGCCTGTTCACGGGCACGGTCTTCCCCCCAAAGGGACAACAGCGTTTCTTTGCCCGCATCGGCATCCTTGCCAGTAGCTTTGCCCATTTCGGCTTCCGAGGCCGTATGATCCAGAAGATCATCGGCGATTTGAAAGGCCAGTCCCACAGCGCGGGCATAGGCCACCAAGCATGTCGCGCATGGGGAGAGGCTTTTCCAAGAACCGCACCGGCTTCCACCGAAGACACGATCAAAGCCCCGGTTTTCATCTGCTGAAGACGGATGATTTCTTGCTCGCCAAGGGTTTTGTCTTCCGCATCCAGATCCAGCATCTGCCCACCGACCATGCATGATGGCCGGAGGCCCGCGCGATCAGTGACACCAGCGCCGCACGCACGCGCGGATCTGCATGGGTGCTTTCATCTGCCAGAATTTCAAAGGCAAAGGTCAAAAGAGCGTCGCCAGCCAGAATGGCTGTGGCCTCATCAAAGGCTTTATGCACCGTGGGCTTGCCGCGCCGCAGATCGTCATCATCCATGGCAGGCAGGTCATCATGCACCAAAGAATAGGTGTGGATACATTCCAAGGCCGCCCCGGCCCGCAAACTGGAAGTGCGGCTGACCCCGAACAGATCTGCCGTGGCCCGCACAAGAAAAGGCCGCAAGCGCTTGCCACCTGCGAACAGGGCATAGCGCATGGCCTCCACCACCTTGGCGTCGCCACCATCGGGCACCGGCAACAAGGCATCGAAAGTTTCTTCCAACTCACCGGAAATATCGGTCAGCGCTGTTTCCAGCGCCGAGAAATCATATACTTTTTTCAGCATCATTTTACGTCGAAAGCCTCCAGCCCAGCATCGCCGGACACATCTAACGTTATTTTTTCAATCCGCGCTTCCGCACGCTTCAATTTCGCTTCGCAATGCCGCTTCAGCCAGGTTCCACGGGTATAAATATTGATGGAGTCTTCAAGACTGACCGCGCCTGATTCCAGTTGGCCGACAATGTCTTCTAACGCCTTCAAAGCATCTTCAAAGGTCAAAGCCTTGATATCATCAGGAATTTGATCGTTATTTTCCGCCATTATCCACTGCCCGGGTCATCGAATTGAAATCAAGCACCAGTCTTATTCGCCAGCGCGCATTTCAGCCTCGTACTTTGCCCGCTCTTCGGCGACAAGCTCTTTCTTGGACAATTTCCCCACCATCGTTTTGGGCAATGCATCCCGAAACTCGATTTCGCGGGGCAATTCATGCTTCCCCAAATGCTCACGCAAGAAGGTTTTCAGTTTTTCCGCGGAAAGCTCATGATCCTTTTTCAGAACGACAAAAGCCTTGGGCGCTTCCCCGCGATAGGCATCGGGCACACCGATCACAGTGGTTTCCGCCACGGAAGGGTGCTTGTAGATGGCTTCTTCCACATTGCGGGGGAAAACATTAAAGCCCCCCACCAAAATCAGATCCTTTGAGCGATCGATGATGAAGGTATAGCCTTCTTCATCCATATAGCCAATATCACCGGTGCGGAGCAAATCGCCCTGCATCACCTCCGCCGTGGCTTCGGGCTTGTTCCAATAGCCTTTCATCACCTGTGGGCCGCGCACGCAAATCTCGCCCACGTCACCAAGGCCCAGCACTTTTTCAGGATCATCCCGATCAAGGATAACGATCTCGGTGCCCGGAACAGGCAAACCGATGGAGCCTGCTTTTTGTTTCCCTATGATCGGATTGGCGCTCACCGTGGGGGAGCTTTCCGTCAGCCCATAGCCTTCATTGACAACCACACCAGGAATGGCGGCCTCGAACCGTTTTTTCACTTCGGCAGGCAAAGGCGCCCCGCCGGAAAAACAGCTCCGAAGCGCCGAAAGGTCGTATTTCGCCAGATCGTCATGATTGAGAATGGCGGTGAACATGGTGGGCACGCCGGGCATCATGGTGACTTTATGCTCCGCCGCCAGGCGCAAGGCATCTTCCAGCTCGAACTTCGGCATCAAAACGATTTTTGCCCCGTTCAAGGTGGATGCGTTCATCACCAATGTCATGGCAAAGACGTGGAACAAGGGCAAAGCCCCAAGCATCACACCTTCGCCCTGATTCAAAGAAGGGTCCCAATAAAGTGTTTGCGCGCAATTTATGGACAGATTGGCATGGGTCAGCATCGCGCCTTTCGGCACGCCGGTGGTCCCGCCGGTATATTGCAAAACCGCCACATCATTATAAGGATCAATCTCTACCGGCGCGGGATCGCTGCCCTGTCCCACCAACCATTCAAACGAAACATGATCGCCATCCTTGGGGATATCGGCGCGCAAATCTTTCTTCAAAAGCTTGAAGGCCAGCCCTTTCCAGAAAGGCAACATGTCGCCAAATCCGGCCACCACCAGCTTTTTCAGACGGCTTTGGGTGAAGACTTCGGAAATCTGGGGGTAAAGCGCCGCCAGATCCAGCGTCACCATGATATCGGTTTCACTATCTTCCACCTGCGCCAAAAGCTCTGGCACGGAATAAAGCGGCGAAAAATTCACCACCGTCCCGCCAGCACGCAAAATGCCGTAATAGGCGATGATGAATTGCGGGCAATTGGGCAAGAACAGCCCCACGCGCACGCCTTTCTTCACGCCCAGCGCCTGAAACCCTTTGGCGGCGCGGCGCACCAGATCGGCACTTTCCCGATAGCAGATCTCGCGCCCCATAAAGGCCATATGGGAATTATCCGGCCAGCGTTTTGCCGAATCCTCCAGCAATTCAAACAGCGGGCGTGCCTTGAATTCACGCGCCCAATCGAGCTGCTGCGGATAGTTTTTCAACCAAGCTTGTCCGCCATCACTTACTCCGAAAAATCTGGCTCCGAAAAATCTAAGCACGTCCTGACCGGAAACCAAGCAAACAAAGGTCTCCACGAAAGCCGGATCACAGTCAAATAAAGAAATCGGGCACCAGTTTCTGTGTGGGGTCTACGGCATAATGATCAAGATCCGTTATACCCATCTTGGCCAGAACCTCATCATCAATGAAGAAATTGCCCGTCACTTCCCGCGCGGGCTGTGTCAGCACCCAATGGGCGGCATCGGCCATGATTTCGGGCTTGCGAGAAGCCTGCACCATTTTATCGCCCCCAAGCAGATTGGCCACCGCAGCGTGGCAATGGCGGTGCGCGGCCACAAGGCATTGAACGCCACACCCTTGGAGCGGAATTCGCCCGCCATCCCCAGAACACACATGCTCATGCCGAATTTTGCCATGGTATAGGCCACATGCGGCGCAAACCAACGCTCTTCCATATTAAGCGGCGGCGAGAGATTCAGCACATGGGGATTGTCCGCTTTCAACAGATGCGGCAAGCACAATTTCGAACATAAAAACGTGCCGCGCGTATTGACCTGATGCATCAGATCATAGCGCTTCATATCGGTTTGCAAGGTGGGCGTCAGCTGAATGGCGCTGGCATTGTTCACCAAAATATCGATCCCGCCAAAGCGCTCCACTGCGGTGTCCACGGCTGCGGCAATGGCTTCTTCGTCGCGCACATCCACAACCACCGGCAAGGCCTGCCCGCCTGCGGCTTCGATTTCTGCGGCGGCTGTGAAAATGGTTCCTTCAAGTTTGGGATGCGGTTCTTTGGATTTTGCCGCAATCACCACATTGGCCCCATCTTTTGCGGCGCGTTTGGCTATGGCAAGCCCGATGCCGCGACTGGCGCCCGTAATAAACAGAGTTTTTCCTTTCAGGCTTTCCATGGTGCCCGCTCCCTTTCTTCTTCGGTTATTGCTGCAAGCCGTGCGCGCAGCCCGGCTTCATCATAATCAGCGATTCTCTCAAAACGTGTAACGCCATCGCGCTCCCGACGTGCAACCACGCCCAGCGCTTCAAGGAAATGCAAATGGGCAATGGCTTCGCCGGTGGCCATGGCAAATTCCATCCCGCGCACCCGCCGCCGGAACAAGGCCGGGAACACCTCCACCGCCGAACGGGGCGTGGCGCATAAATCCACAACGCCATTAAGCCGCGACACATGCTTGCCAATCAAGGCATCAAGCCGCGCCACCAGCCCGTAAAACGGTTCATTATGCGAAGGCAGCACCAATATGTCCTTCGGCAAGGCCCGCAAACGCGCCAATCCCACCAGCCATTCCTCCAAAGGATTGCCATAAGGTTCGGTAGGATAAACCGACACATTGGAACTGATACGCGGCAAAACCTGATCGCCGGACAGCAAAATGCCCCGTTCTGGTGAATAGAGACAGGCATGGCCCGGCGCATGGCCCGCCGTTTCAATGATGTGCCAATCGGTGTCGCCAAGCCGGATCACATCGCCACCCGCCATGCTGCGATAGCCAACCGGCAATGGCCACACGATACGCGAAAAATTGCCCCAACCACCGACACGCACTTTTTCCACCATCTCGGGCGTAAAACCCGCTCGGCGTGAAAAGTCCAATGCTTCTTGAGGGGCTTCTTCACGCACATCGAGCAAAAGGCTGCGTGCCAGAAAATAAGCGCTGCGGGTGGCATGGATGGGCGCAGAAAATTCGTCGGCAATCCATCCGGCCAGCCCCAGATGGTCAGGATGATGGTGGGTCACGATCATATGGCTGATGGGGCGCCCCCCAAGACGTTCAGTAAAAATCGTGCGCCAGTGATCCATCGCTTCATCGGAGCGCACGCCACTGTCCACCAGCGCCCAGCCCCCTTGATCCGCTACGCCATCATCGATCAGATAAAGATTGATATGATCCAATGACCAAGGCAACGGCATACGCACCCAATAAAGGCCGTCCGCCACTTCCAGCATGGTGCCGGGCTCCGGCACCGCCTCCATGGGATAACGCAATCCGTCTCCGTCATCGGGAACGCCAAGCCGGTGATCGGGATCAGGCGGCCGTTCTGAAGCCGTGTCATTCTCTGTCAAAATTTCAGGATCACTCATGGCTGGAGACGCTACGTGTTGCACAACAACATGGCAAGAGGGGCGCACTCACATATCCGGCAGGATCATAAGGCATGAGCGCCAGAAAAATGTCAGGCGCCAAGAGGCGTTGTTGGCGTCTGTGTCACGCAGAGAAATCCTCTTCATCCAGCGCATATAGCATCTCAGACCCGCGGGTGATGGGACCAAGAAGTGCCGTTGCAGGCGGCAAAATCTGTTCCGCAAAGAACCGTGCCGTTTTGATTTTCGCAGTCAAAAAGGCTGCATCTTCTGCGTCGTCCTCTAGCCGTTTGCTGGCCGCCACCGCTTCCACAGCCAACAGCCACGCCCCTGTCACAGCACCGAACATACGCAGGAACGGAGCCGCCCCACCGGCGGTATCGCGCGCTTCGGATGCATCATTGCCCGAAAGCCACACAGCGGCATTTTGCAAGGCTTCAATGCCATCTTCCAGATAAGGTGCGATCGCCCCCAAATCGCCCGAACCGGGCAAATCGGCAACAAAATCACGGATATTCTGGAACAAATTGCGCCAATGGGCACCACCGGCCATAGACAGCTTGCGGCCCACCAGATCCATCGCCTGAATACCGTTGGTGCCTTCATAAATGGGAGCGATGCGGGCATCGCGCGGAAATGCTGGGCAACGCCGGTTTCTTCGATATATCCCATGCCGCCATGGACCTGAATGGCCAAAGACGTCACCTCTACCCCCAGATCGGTGGCATAGGCTTTGGTGACGGGGGTAAGCAAATCGGCCAAGCCCTGCGCGGCGGCCCGGTCTTCATCGCTTTCACAGCCATGGGCGCGATCCACCGCCGCCGCATTATAATAGGCAAGAGCGCGTACCGCTTCGGTGGAGGCTTTCATGGTCATCAACATGCGCCGTACATCCGCATGGCGAATGATCGGAACACCGCCCTTATTAGGCTGCATCAGATCCGCCGATTGCACCCGTTCGCGAGCATAAGAAAGCGCCTGTTGATAGGCTCTCTCGGCAATAGCCACCCCTTGCAAGCCCACATTGACGCGGGCGTGATTCATCATGGTGAACATATTGCGCATGCCGCGATTTTCATCGCCCACCATCCAGCCAATGGCCCCGCCTTCATCGCCAAATTGCAACACACAGGTGGGGCTGGCATGAATACCCAGTTTATGTTCAAGGCTGACGCATTTCACATCATTGCGTTTCCCCAAACTACCATCTTCATTGACCAGAAATTTCGGCACCACGAACATGGAAATGCCTTTCGAGCCAGATGGGGCGCCGGGAGTACGGGCCAGAACCAGATGCACGATATTCTCGGTCATTTCGTGATCGCCCCAGGTGATGAAAATCTTCTGCCCGGAAATTTTCCAGCTTCCATCCCCATTGGGTTCGGCGCGGGTCTTGAGCGCCCCCACATCAGAGCCCGCCTGCGGCTCGGTCAGGTTCATGGTGCCGGTCCATTCGCCGCTCACCAGTTTTTCCAGATAGATCGCCTTCAGATCGTCGGAGCCATGATGGTCCAGCGCCTCGATGGCACCTTGCGTAAGCATCGGGCACAGGGAAAAGGCCATATTGGCCGCTGTCCATGTTTCCTGAACCGCCAAAGCCAAGGAAAAGGGCAAGCCCTGCCCGCCCCATTCGGGATTGAACGACAAGCCGTTCCAGCCGCCATCCACATATTGGCGATAGGCTTCCTTGAAACCGGCAGGGGTTTTCACCGTGCCGTCCACCAGTTTCGAGCCTTCCAGATCACCGATACGATTAAGGGGCGCGATCACATTGGCCGACAATTTTGCCGCTTCTTCGATCACCGCCGTCATCAGATCGTGGGTTGCTTCTTCAAAGGCGGGCAACGCATTGATCGAGGACCAATCGCACACGGTTTCCAAGGTGAACTGAATGTCTTTTGCCGGTGCGGTATAGCTGGTCATCGAAAACTCCATGAAATAGACAGCCCACGGCGTTTGGATTAAGACACGGGAACAGGAACGGGCTGCCTGTCTGTTAAATCGGCGACAGCATAAGCAAGTCCGACTGTGAAGAGCAAGCCAACATCTGGCCAAATGACTGGCCTTGAAACAATAAGGCATCCTTTTGTGATCGCATCCGCCCCCAATCCTCAAAAAGCGCACCCGGACGCCATTGAAAAGGCGGCCCGCATCCTCAAACAAGGCCGCCTTGTGGTGATGCCCACGGAAACCGTTTATGGCCTCGCCGCCGATGCGGGCAATGCCCAAGCGGTGGCCCGCATTTTCAAAGTGAAGGGGCGGCCCTCTTTCAATCCGCTGATCTGCCATGTGGCAAGCCCGAAAGACGCCGAGGCACTGGTGAATGTCACGCCCCTTGCCCAAAAGCTTATGGCAGCCTTCTGGCCCGGTCCTTTGACATTGGTTTTGGAAAAGCGGCCTGATGCGCCGGTGTGCGATCTGGTGAGCGCCGGCTTGCCCAGCCTTGCCATTCGCATGCCCTCCCATGATCTGGCCCGCGCCTTATTGAAAGCCGTGGGCTGCCCCCTTGCGGCCCCCAGCGCCAACAGATCCGGCCGCATCAGCCCCACCGAGGCCAGCCATGTGGCGCAAGATCTGGCCGATGAACTGGGGAAGGATGTGGGACTGATTTTAGATGGCGGGCCGTGCAATGTGGGCCTTGAAAGCACCATTGTCGCCGTAAAAGGGGAGGCGCTTGTGCTGTTGCGCCCCGGGGCCATCACGGCCGATCAAATCACCGATGCGTGCGGCGTACGCCCCGTGGGCGACCAAAGCGGAACGATCACGGCGCCGGGACAAATGCTCAGCCATTATGCCCCCGATGCCGCTGTGCGCCTAGAGGCCAAAACAGCCAAGCATGATGAAGTGCTGATCGGCTTTGGCCCCATCAAGGGGGATCTGAGCTTGAGCGAAGACGGTGACCTGATCGAGGCGGCCGCCCGGCTGTTTTCCTGCCTGCGGTCTGCCGATACCATGGGGAAAAAGAAGATTGCCGTTGCCCCTGTTCCTCCACATGGTTTGGGACTGGCCATCAATGACCGCCTTCGTCGCGCCGCCGCACCAAAAAACAATATGGAAACCAGCACATGATCCGCCCTTATAAACTGGTTGGCTTTGGCCTTCTTGGCCTTCTTTTGGGAAGTACCGTCGCCGCTGGCCTGCAAATCGGCTTTAACAGCCTGCGATATCTGGTCCAGCCCCAATGGCTGGTTGGCACCAATGCCTGGCTGCTGCTTCTCTTTGTGGGCGTGGGCGGCGCGCTGGCCATTGGCGGCGGTGTTGGATGCCTTTTACGCCTTGCCGACAAAAACAGGATACACCCCCTTGCCATCATATTCGGGCTGGCGCTGGGCTATGGGCTTGACCCTTATTATCTGGCGGAACTGGGATGGCGCGACCCGGCCATGATGCAAGGCAGCATGCGCGCCTTGTCTGTGCTGATCCCGGCATTCGGCTTTGCCCTTGGCCTTCGCTTGAAAGGGTCAATGCTGATGGTCTTTACGGGATTTGTCAGCCTTGCGGCGCTTTTACACGCGCTGATGCCGCGCTTTGCCGGCATTCCCATTTTGGGCGGCGATCTGGATTTGGCGATATTGTCCCCTATCCATATCTTTGTATTTTTGCGCGGCATGTTTTTCTTCCTGCTGGCCATTGCCATGCAGTATTTGTCGCATCGTCTTTGGACGGTTTTTATGAAAACATCGCCTCAACGCCGCGAAGAAGGATAATCCCGCCTATGCCAGAAACCCGTCCGGATGATGCCCGCACGCCCCCTTCAATCGCTCTTAATCCGGCGCTTGACCGGACCGCCATCGCAGCTCGACTGGCTGAACGGGGCCGCGTGCAAATCCACAATATTCTGGCTCCAAAAAGCGCCGAACGACTGGCCCATTGTTTGGAACAGGAAACGCCGTGGTCTTTCACCTATTTTGACGGCGAGGCGGCCTGTATTGTGGATCATCAGGATCTGGCCACTATATCGCGCGAGCGCTGGACCGCCCTGCAGCGCAAGCTGTTTGCCGATGCGCGCACCGGCTTCAGCTATGCCTATGGCTTTTATCCGGTGCAGGAATCGGTCCGGCTACACCGCGACAAAGGCTTGTTCCTCCTTGATTTCTTCGCATTTCTGAATGGCCCGGAAATGCTGGGCCTGATCCGTGATATTCTAAACGATCCGCACGTGGCCGAAGCCGATGCCCAAGCCACCCGTTTTGGCCCATCGCAATTTCTTACCTATCACAATGATCATGTGCCCGGCAGCAATCGCCGCTGTGCCTATGTGTTCAATTATACCCGCCAATGGCTTCCCGATTGGGGCGGTTATCTACAGTTTTTCGACGATAACAAAAATGGAACCGAAGCCTTTGCTCCGGATTTCAACACGCTTAATCTGTTCACCGTGCCACAAGCCCATGCGGTAAGCTTCGTCACCCCCTTTGCAGGGGCCTATCGCTATGCCATATCGGGCTGGTATCGAGGCCAATAAATTGTCCCGAAAGCCTTAGCCGCGCCAATAATCGGGGTCGAGCAGCACCAAAACGGTGAACAATTCCAGCCGTCCCAAAAGCATAGCGCCGGACAGCACCCATTTCGCTTCATCCACCAAAGGCCCGAAATTTCCCGATGGGCCGATGATGTCACCAATGCCGGGGCCAACATTGGAAAAGGCTGTGGCTGATGCCGATATGGCTGTCACCAGATCCAGCCCCATCGCCGCCAACAACACGGCTGTCACCGAAAAAGCGCCAACAAACACCGCCAGAAAAGCCAGAACCGAGGCCTGAACCTCGCGGGTCACATGCAGGTCGCCATAGCTCAGCACATCCACCCGGTGCGGACTGGTCAATTGCCGCACATAGGAACGTACCGCCGTCCACAAAATCTGATGGCGATAGATTTTGATACCGCCCGATGTGGAACCGGTACAGCCGCCCACAAACAACAGAGCAAAGAATAGTCCGGCAGAGGTGGTCCCCCACATGGAATAATCCGATGTGGCAAAGCCCGTGGTGGTGACGATCGACACCACATTGAACGCGGCCATGCGCAGCCCTTCCTCGATGGAATTGGCGTGCATGGTGGTAGACAACCAAAGCCCCAGCAAAATCGAGACAACGGCCAAAAAGATCAGAAAGGCGCGAATCTGCACATCGCCAAACAGCGCATCGCCGCGGCCGCGCACAAAGCGGATATAAGCAACAAAGGGGATCCCCCCCGCTACCATGAAAAATGTCCCGGCCCACTGCAAAGGGGCGCTTTCAAAATAACCGAAAGACGCATCATGGGTGGAAAAGCCGCCGGTGGCGATGGTGGACATGGCATGGCACAAAGCATCAAAAGCCCCCATGCCCAACACCATATAAACAGCCATGCACACAATGGTCAGGGCCGAATAAATAGCACTGATATAAACCACGAACTGCCGGGCGCGCGGAACAATCCGGCCCGATCGCTCGGAATTTTCTGTTTCAAAAAGCTGCATCCCCCCCACGCCAAGGAAGGGCAGCATGATGATGGCCATCAAGATAACGCCCACCCCGCCGATCCATTGCAGCACATGCCGCCATAGCAAAATCCCCGGTGGTTGCGCTTCCAGCCCGGAAATCACTGTGGCCCCGGTTGTGGTGATACCCGACACCGATTCAAAGATCGCATCGGCCCAGGACATAGAGCCGCCATAGAACACGAAGGGCAATGCCCCCACAAAAGACACCGAAACCCAAGCGCCGGTGGTGAGCGCAAAAGCCTGACGGCGGGACAATTCGGTGGGTTTATCGGTACGCGTCGCCAGATAGAGCGCCCCGCCGATAAAGGCCGTAAGCGCCGCCGTGGTGATGAACACATTGAAATCGGGATTGTCGCTCGCAATATCGGCCAGCGCCGGAAAGATCATCGCCACAGCCATGATCACCATAAGCAAGCCGCAGATATTCAGGATGGGGCGAAAATCAATCATGATCAAACGCGCAACTGCGAATCCTGAAGGGCAAGCGGCAAACCAAGGCTGCGCAAGTCCTGTGCAAGTTTGACGGGGTTTTCAAACAAAATCCCATGCAATCCCCGGTCGATCGCGGCCTCAACATTGTCCTGCCTGTCATCGATAAATGCCGTTTGTTCGGGCACAATGCCAAATCGGTCGATTGCCAGATCGTATATGCGGGGATCGGGCTTGACCATCTTTTCCGCACCAGACACCACCACATTGCGGAAGCGTTTGGAAAAGGAAAAGCGTTTTTGAAAGGCGGGAAAGGTTTCCTGAGAATAATTGGTCAGGGCAAAAACCGGCACGCCTGCATCATCCAACGCTTCTAGAATGGCCACCGATCCGGCAATCGGCGGGCCGATGGTATCTTCCCAGCGGAGAAAGAATTGTGCGATCAGATCCGCATATTTGGGAAAGGCGCGCTGGCGTTTGGCAATGCTTTCGGCAAAGGGACGCCCGCGATCATGCTCTGTGTGCCACGATAAAGGCACAACCGTGTCCAAAAACCAGTCCAGTTCCTCGGGATCGGCAATCAGTTCCTGATATAAAGTGCGCGGGTCCCAGCGCACCAGCACATTTCCGATATCGAAAATAACCGCAGAAATGCCAGACATCGACTCACGCCTTTCCATGACAGGAAACCGTCTTCATGGATGCCCCTCATCGGTCCAGCCTTTTCAGGCCAGAGTCGTTCCCATCAGCGTTTTCCATGAAAGAAACCGCGCCGGGCAAAGCCCGGCACGGCATCTATTGGTACATTTTAAAGCTCGGTCGAGCGTCAGCCCTGACGTGCCTTAAAACGACGGTTCGTTTTATTGATTACATAGGTGCGGCCTTTACGGCGAATCACCCGGCAATCACGATGCCGCGTTTTCAAGGACTTGAGCGAATTTCTGACTTTCATAACGTTTATCCGTCACCGCCACAGGGACAAGCATGATCGTGCCGCCGCCTGATTGAAAAATCTGTTTCGAGCGCGCGACCATATGGGGGAGGCTTTGTGCTGTCAAGTGGGCTGTGGGCTCTATGGCCCAAACACCGGAAGGTAAAAAAGAAGCCACAAACAGAGAAGGCGGCCTTGGCTTGGATTTTTGGCCAAACCGGGTCGCCTTCCCTTTCCCGCGCTTTGTAAAGTGCGGTGATAATCTGGCAATTCAAACTGACCGGTTCAGCCTGTATTGCCAGCAACCCTATTCTACACCAAAACACTGCGAGATGCACGGTGCATTTCAAGAAACAGTCTGTTGGAAAGCCAGACGCATCCCATGATAGGATAAAACAGCAGGCAAATGGATGGCCGCCCAACCGGCATGCTTGCAATCGAAAACAATTCCCTATTAATTTGTAGGCATGGTCATGAATACACGTAAAATGAGAATGTTTCCTCTACTCTTTCTTGTCGCGCTGACAACAGCCTGCGCGTCACGCGGCTTTGAAGCGGATGTTACCCGCTTTCATGACAATGCCTTTGACGGCCAATCGGGACAAAGCGTCACCATTCGCCCGGCGCGAGAAGCCCTTGATGGGTTGGAATTTGCGCAATATGCCGCTCTTGTGGGGGAAAAGCTGGGAGCTGTCGGCTTCACGGCAGCCGGAGAGGCGACACCGGATTTGATCGCCCAGCTGGACTATCTGATCACCCCCATTGCCAGCGCCGAAAAGGAAAGCGGGCGCCTGAGCATTGGCGGTGGCAGCTTTGGACGGCATGGGGGCATTAGCAGCGGCGTCAGCTTCCCCGTGGGGGAGACATCGCGCGACACGGTTTTCCGCCGCCGCATCGACCTTGTTTTAATCAACGCTGAAACCGGAAAGCATTTATGGGAAGGCCGCGCTATTTCCACCGGAAAAGTGGGAGATCCGGCCATCATCCTGCCCCTTCTTGCCGAAGCGCTTTTGCAAGACTTCCCCGGCGTTTCCGGCCGCACGATCGAGGTGACACTCTCCCCCGATCAATAACCCTTTTTCTTTCCCTTCGCCTTTTTCCAGACAATACGAAAGACGACCCTTATGGATATCACCAGCAGCTTTGACGGCGGCAATATCGAAGTTCTGGGCCCTGCTGGCCCCCACACGGTGCGGCTTGCCATCCGCAAAGACAATAACTCCGATTTTTTCCAGTGGTTCTATTTCCGCGCCACGGGCGGACAAAATGTCAATTGTCGCATCATCATAGAAAATGCATCGGAAAGCGCCTATCCGGAAGGCTGGCATAATTATTCCGTTGTCGCCTCTTATGATCGTCAAAACTGGTTCCGCATTCCCACAGACTATGATGGCAAAAAACTGACCATCAATCATCGGCCGGAAACCGATGTGGTTTGGTATGCTTATTTCGCGCCCTATTCCATGGAGCGCCACGGAGATCTGATCGCCACGGCAGCCACCAATCCGCTGGTCCGCCTTCGGTCTTTGGGCCAAACCATTGACGGTCAGGATATCGACATGATCGAACTGGGCAGCGGTGGTGGCCCCAACGGCAAGAAAATCTGGTTTATTGGCCGTCAGCATCCCGGCGAAACCATGGCCGAATGGTGGATGGAAGGCCTTTTGGACAGATTGCTGGATTTCGACGATCCCGTGGCCCGCAAGCTGCTGGCCAAAGCCCGGTTCTATATCATTCCCAATATGAACCCCGATGGATCGCGGCGCGGGCATTTGCGCACCAATGCAGCGGGTGTCAATCTCAACCGCGTGTGGGATAATCCCAGCGAAGAAACCAGCCCCGAAGTCTATTGGGCGCGCCGCAATATGGAACGGCTGGGCGTGGATTTTCACATGGATGTGCATGGCGATGAAGCCCTGCCCTATAATTTCGTCGCGGGCTTTGAAGGCATCCCCTCCATCAACGAAAAGCAAACACAGCTTTTCAAGCGGTTCAAAATCACATTGGCTGCCTTAAGTCCCGATTTCCAGACCGAACATGGTTATCCCAAGGATGCACCGGGCACCGCCGATTTGAAAAAATGTACGGATTGGGTGGCCGAACGCTTTGGATGCCCGGCACTGACCCTTGAAATGCCGTTCAAAGACAATGCCAATGCACCGGAGCCAACCTTTGGCTGGTCGCCCGACCGCTGCAAACATCTGGCCCGCCATTGCTTGATGCCTTGTCAGCAATTATCGACGACCTGTAAGAAGGCCTGTCTGCTATAAAAGTCTGGGCCGCGTTCGCCGCTCTCAAAGCATGGCATCCCATGCAGCAAGAGATGACGCGGCCTTTGCCAATGATCGAAAGTTTGCGAAAAAATGGACGTAACATGGGTTCTTGAAACCCTGCAAATGCTGCGTCTCAGCCTCTCTTTTTGATTGGTGCGGCCATTGTTTTGAGCTTTCTTTCCGAAGATGCCGTAACGGTGGGCTCTGCACTGCTGGTTTCCCAGAATTTGCTTGGCCTGCCCTTGGCATTCCTTGCCGTGAATATCGCCATTATCGTGGGGGATGGCGCACTTTATGGGGCCGGCGCATTGGCCGCGCGGAACCGCAAATTGCGGCGCATGGTGGCCACCCGACGGGTGTATCAAGCCAAAAGATGGGTGGAACAGCGCTTAGGGCCGATTCTTCTCGCCACCCGCTTCATGCCCGGCACCCGTCTGCCCACGTATCTTGCCAGCGGATTTTTCGGTTTTCCCTTCTCATTCTTTCTGATGGTCCTCACCCTTGGTTCCCTTCTTTGGACCGGATTGGTGTTTTCGGTGATTTTGATCGCCGGAAAACCCTTTCTCGATGCATTGGGGCCGTGGAAATGGCTGGGGGCGGTGATCATATTATTGTGTGGTCTGCTTGTTCCTCACTTTATCGGCCCTATAGTAGCCCGGCTGATAGGGGTTGGGCCGATGCTTGAGGACGATAAAAACACATGATCGTGTCCTATAAGATTGTGAGCAAAGTGGCCCATGCCAACATGCCCGCATTGGACGAAGATGCGCAAAAACTTTCGCATTTTGAATTTTGGCCACAATGGCTGTTTTACGCCCCTGTCATCCTGTGGTGGCTCTGGCTCAGCCTACGCTATGGCGGCCTTATGAGACCAATGGCCGCCAATCCCGGCTTCCCCAATGGCGGCTTCGCGGGCGAAAGCAAAACGCTGGTCCTGAAACGATTCGGCCCCCGTGCACGGGCAAGCCTTGCGCCTTTTGTCCGCTATGGCACCAAGGCACGGCTTGAAAGCCAAGCAGACCAAGCCCAAACCGCTATCGAGCAGGCCCGTGCGGCAAATCTGGATTATCCGTTGGTGGCAAAGCCCGATATCGGCTGCCGGGGCGCCGGCGTAAAAGTTGTCCGCACCGATGCGGATCTGGAACGCTATATCGCCTCTTTCCCTCAGGAAGCCGATGTGATCTTGCAACAACTGGCCGATGCACCGGGCGAGGTTGGCGTATTTTATGTGCGCCATCCGCAAGAGGATATGGGGCGCTTGTTTTCCATGACCTTGAAATATTTTCCCCATGTAATCGGCAATGGGCGGGATACTTTGCGCCAACTGATCCTTGCGGATCCGCGCGCCTCTCAACTGCCGCATCTCTATATGGATCGAAACAAGGCTCGCCTTGACCAGGTTATCCCCGCTGGCGAAGAGGTGCGCATTGCCTTTGCCGGCAGCCATTCCAAAGGAGCGATTTTCCGCGACGGACGCCCCTATATCACCGATGAATTGACCCGCGCCATCGACCGGATTGCCCGCGATATCGATGGCTTTTATATTGGCCGCTTCGATATTCGCTTTGCCGATTTTGAAGCCCTGCGGCAAGGCCGCGACTTTACCATCATCGAAGTGAATGGCGCCGGCGGAGAGGCGACCCATATTTGGGATTCGCGCATGACTTTACGCGAAGCCTATCATGATCTGTATGAGCAATTCCGGATGCTTTTCGAGATCGGGCAGGAAAATCGCCGTCGGGGTGCTCCAGCAACATCACTGTTGGAATTTTATCGGGCATGGCGGCATGAACAAAAGCTTGTGCGCGGCTATCCGGAAACAGATTGAATTTCAGCCGGTTTCAACCGGCTAAATAGCCACCATCAAACCATCTTTGCGTAATAATAAAATGCGGGGGAAAGGCCGCGCGGTGGATTAGTCTGTGTCCGAAGGGATCGTCACGTGCCGTCCCTCGTCCAGCGCCGCCAATAGCCGCCCTGCAGCTCCTTCTTTGAAGCCGGCTTTCTTCAGCAGTTTTATCAGATGTGTTTTGCTGTCGGAGCGGACCACCGCTTCGATTGCCGATATCTCGATCCCGGTTTTATAAGACATCACGCTTTCAAAAAACCGCATGCCGCCGCGCCGGGTCAGGTCGGCAAGGAACCGTGCATTCACCGCTCCACGCGATTCAAGCTGCCGGATATATTCATTGAGAGCCCCCCGGCTGGCATCCTCCATCCAGTGCAGAAGAGCGATATTTTTCACCGACTCGTTCAAAGAGCCAGCAAGAGCCGGATCCAGTTCATAACGCTCCACCAGAACCACACGACAGGCATCAGACACATGGTTGATCAGCCGCTCCACAATCTCCAACGGCAAATCGCCCCGCTTGCTCAATTGATCCATCATCGCCTTGTTCGTCTCGAAACGCTGCATAAGCGGATCGCAGGCCGACCCAAGTTCAGCACCGGGATTGCGGATCAAAAAAGTAACCGACCGCTCGCCCCCGGTTTGGGCAATGGCAAGGGCCACCACATCAGGGACCCGAGAACGGCGGACAATGGCAATTTTTGCGGATTCCGATAATTCCCGCGCCAGAACTGCCAGCTCTTCATCGCTGAAGACGGTGGTTTGCATCAGGAAAGGAGAGGAAATTTCCTCAATATCGCGGGCAATAAGATCGGCAAGTCCGAAAGGAAGGGAGTTTGCGCGGCGCAGTTCAAAGGCAAGGGTCTGGCGCACTTCAACGCTAAGATCGCGGGCAAGGGTTTGCGCCACATCCAAAACAACGCGGCGCTCATCATCGTCGTGATCATCGACTAGAAACAACCCCACCTTTCGCGCCAGAACAACCTTTTCAAGCTGTGCCCGGTTGGAGGATGAGGCAGCATCAGCCCCTTATAATCCATATTTTCATGCCTTCGGGTCTGCTCCAGCCACCACAATAACCGCATCAATCTTAACAATTGTTATAAGGTGATAAAGCGCAACTGTTAATATTTTACCAATTGCTCTAAAATTCACCGATACGGGGCGGCAGGCAAGGTCAGTTCTCAGCCCAATATTGCCAAATACTGGCAAGCCAAGTCCACATACCAAGGGCGTTTGGCATGGCGGCCATGAAAGCCCACATGGCCGCCACCGCGTGCGATCATAACGGTCACATCCGGTCGTTTCGGCCACTGTGTTGCATGATAGCTTTGCAGAGGAATCCAAGGGTCGTCATTGCTGTGCAAGACAAGCGTCGGAATACATATTTCTGACGCCACAGTTTGCATGGAGGCCCGCCGGTAATAATCCTCCGCCCCTTCAAATCCATGGGCTGGGGCCACAAGCGCATCATCAAAATCACGCACGGTCCGAAGCGTTTCAAGCTTGTCCGCCAAAGGCGTACCACAAGCCACCCATGATCGGGCATCCCGCTTCATCCAGTGCATAAGGGCCGCATGATAAATCCGATTACGGGGCGCGGCGATGCGGCTTTGGGTGGCATGAAGATCCACCGGCGCACATACGCTCATCACCCCGGCCAATGTATCCGGCTTGCCTTTCTGGCCTGCCTCCCCGGCCAAACGCAGCACCATATGGCCGCCCAGAGAAAAGCCGATCATCGCCACCGGACGCTTTGGAAAACGCACGGCAAGGCCGCTCAAGACATCGCGCAAATCCTGTGTCAGCCCCGCATGATAAGGCCCGCGGCTATAAGCTGCGGATGGCCCGACACCGCGCAAGTTCAAGCGCACCACCCCATAGCCTTGCGCAAGCAACCCGGCGGCACAAAGATGCATATAGCACTGTCTTCACAGCCCCCCAATCCGTGCACCAGCACCACCAGAATATCTTTTTCAATATGCTGCTGATCGGGATGATTGATCACAGCACTGAGCGCGCCTTTTGCCGGCGGAGATAGTGGCAACGTCAAGCGCTGCTGGCGCGCAGAGAGTTTAGGCAATGTGCGCACAAACCGGTTGCGCAAGGTTTGAAGATCCCCCCCCAGCCACGGCGCACGTGGGCGAAAGCCCCTCACCGTCTGCAAGAAAGGCGCCGTCGGGTCCCCCGCCAGCAGGTGATAGCCACATGCCTCGTTCATGGAGTCACCCTGTTTCAAAAGAAAAACCCGCAATGTTGAAAGAGAGTGACCACCCTTCGCTTATTTTTGCGGTAAAGGCAGCGGCACGCCGGGCACGCGCTTGGATGACCGAATGGTCAAAGAAGTTTTGACGCTTTCCACATTTGCCGAAGAGGTCAATTGGGAGGTCAGGAAACGCTGGAATTCCGCCAAATCGCGCGCAACGATTTTCAGGATGAAGTCGATTTCGCCATTGAGCATGAAACACTCGCGCACCAACGGCCAATCTGCCACATGTTTTTCAAAGGCCTGAAGATCGGCATCCGCCTGGCTGCGCAAAGACACCAGGGCAAAAACGGTGATCCCGAAACCTAAGGATTCCTGATCGAGATCCGCATGATAGCCACGGATAAAGCCGGCTTCTTCCAAAGCCCGCACCCGACGAAGGCACGGCGGGGCAGTGATACCAACCCGTTCAGCCAAATCTACATTTGTGATACGGCCTTCGTCTTGCAGTGTGGTGAGAATTTTCATGTCCACTGCATCAAGTTTAACTCTGGGCATGCCCCATCGCTCCATCAATTACCACGTGAATGACTTTCAATCGTTCTGGCTGTGCACCGAACAACAATATTATAAGGTCTGCTTAGGAAATTGCCAAGATGGCCCGAAAAGAAAGATCAGGGTTTACCTCTTGACAAAGATAAGGGCAGAATCGCACAGGGGATGTGTGGACGCGCGACAATATCTAAGGCAGGGCCTATGCAAAACGCGAACGGAGCGCTTACCAAAGAGGCAAGCAAATCCGAGTCGACTGAAGAAAAGACAGCGTTATTCACAGCGCTGGCGGACCGTTTGCTGACGGCTTCCTCCACCGAGGACGCCGAGCGGCGCGCCTATTTCCTGCGCCTTCTGGAAAGCCTGATGGCCGAAGCCTCGGTGGTCGCACGCCAGAAACTGGCAGAACGCACCGCCGATATGACCACCCCTCCGAAAGATCTGGCCTGCCTTTTGGCCCGCGATCGTGCGGATATTGCCGCCCCCATTTTACGTAAAGTGCCCTTCAGCCCACCGGAACTGATCGAACTGGTGATGCGATCCGGCCCCGAACATCACATCATAATTGCCAAACGCGCCGATCTGACATTGGATGTATGGCTGGCACTTGCCCGTGTGGCTGCACGGCGGGCACAGGTCGAGGATATCGTTCAAAAAGCGGCCCGGGAAGCCCCCAAGCCGGTGACCGGTTTTTCCGAGACGCCTGCCCCTTCTTTTGAAGCGCAAGAGGCCCCAGAACCAGCACAGCCCCCTGAAGCACAACGGACGACGGCAGAGCCAAGCCGTCGGGAAAAGGTGCAAGAAAAGACCGCAGGGCAGATGCCTGAACAAGTCCTTGAACAGGCGCCGGAACAAGCGCCTGAGCAAATGCCTGAGCAGGCTCTCCATCACGCCCCGACGGACACTGGCCCTGCGCCTTCCCAAAATCATGGGCATGACGAGCATAAGCTGATTTCCACCCCCTATCGGCAGCCGACCATCGAGCCCTTGATCGACAAAAGTGACGACAGTTGGCAATTCGAAACCCGCCGCGATGGCACAATTCATCGCCTATCTCCCAATGCAGAGATGGCTTTCGGGCGCGCCACCCCATCGCTTTATGGCGATAAATTCGCCGCCGCTTTACAAGCCCATGCCGCAGCCCCTGTGGACGATGAGATTTCCCCTGCAATGGCCCGCCATCGCCCCTTACGTGATCTGATCGTGGAAACGCAGGTGGGGCAGGAAGCACCCCGACGATGGCGTTTGCGGGCACAGCCGCGGTTTTCCTTTCCCGATGGACGGTTCGAGGGATATTCAGGTTCGGCGCGTGACATGGATATGGCGACCCAAGCGGCACGGCCACCCAAAAGCCCCGAAGACCTGCTGGACCGCATGGCCTATGCCGCCGAGCGTTTGTCCCTGTCCACCACATCGCCGGAACTGGAAGACTATGCCCGCACCATGCGCGATTGTGTGGAGGCCCTGAAAACCATGCCCATGTCCGTGCGCATATCCGCCAGCCCTATGAGCGGTATCAAACACAGCGATTGATCCATCCAGAACCTCCCCAAAGGCGCTCCGGTCTTGCGTCCACAGGCTCGCTTGCCTAAATAAATCGCTCGGCCCTTCGTGGCCGCTTGTCATTCATCAAGATTTCAGCCCCCTTGCGGGCCTTTTTCGGAGTTGCGCCATGCCCGAGACCCATCACAGCAAAGTTCTGATCATTGGATCGGGTCCGGCGGGCTATACCGCTGCGATCTATGCGGCCCGCGCCAATCTTGAGCCCACCATCGTGGCCGGATTGCAGCCCGGCGGACAATTGACCATCACCACCGATGTGGAAAATTATCCGGGTTTCGCCGATGTGATCCAAGGCCCATGGCTGATGGAACAGATGAAGGCGCAAGCGGAACATGTGGGCACCAAGCTGATCAACGACATCATCACCGATGTGGATCTGGACAGCCGCCCCTTCAAAATGGTGGGCGATAGCGGCACCCATTATAGCGCGGATGCCATCATCATTGCCACCGGTGCACAGGCCCGCTGGCTGGGATTGCCTTCGGAAGAAACCTTTCAGGGATTTGGCGTTTCCGCCTGCGCCACCTGCGACGGATTTTTCTATCGCAACAAAGAGGTGGTGGTTGTGGGCGGCGGCAATACAGCGGTGGAAGAAGCCCTGTATCTGACCAATTTCGCATCCAAAGTCACTTTGGTGCATCGCCGCGATAGCCTGCGCGCCGAGAAAATCTTGCAAGACCGTTTGTTCGCCAATGAAAAGATCTCGGTGATCTGGGACCATCAGGTGGAAGAAATCCTTGGCGACAAAGATCCGCTTGGCGTCACCGGCGTGCGCCTTGCCCATCGGGAAACCGGGGAAACGCAAGAGATTGCCACCCACGGCGTTTTCATCGCCATTGGCCACTCCCCCGCCACAGAGCTGTTCAAAGGCAAGCTAAAAATGGATTCCCACGGCTATATCCAAACGGCACCGGATTCCACAGCCACCGATATTCCCGGGGTTTATGCCGCAGGCGATGTGACCGATTCCGTCTATCGGCAGGCTGTAACGGCGGCGGGCATGGGCTGCATGGCAGCGCTGGAATCCGAGCGTTTCCTTGCCGCCCAATCGGTGGGCACCAAGGCCGCTGCGGCGGAATAAGCAGCCTTACCCCCTTTATAAACAGCAAGGCTTGGCTTTTATGGCCAAGCCTTTTCGCGTTCTTCAGCCCAGCCCGCCCAATGCGCCTTCATGGAATACCAAAGGCTCTCCGGCGCAGGTGGTCACGCGCTCCACGCGGCCCAGCAAAATGCGATGATCGCCGCCGGGATAAAGGGCAAAGCGCTGGCATTCAAACACCGCCAGCGCCCCTTTGGGCACCGGAATACCAAGGCGGGTTTCCTGGGTTTCACAATCACGAAAGCGATGCTCCCCCGGCCCGGCAAAAGCCTGCGCCACAGCGCTTTGATCCGCAGCCAGAACGCTGATGGCATAGGCATCGGCCTCGATAAAAGCCGGGGCATAAGCGGAACGTTCTTCGATACTCCACAAAACCAGCGGCGGATCAAGGCTGACAGAAGCAAAGCTGTTGATGGTAATGCCCACAGCTTGCCCTGCCATATCAAGGGCCGTGACCACAGCAACACCCGTGGGATAACGGCCCAAGGCAATGCGGAAAGCCCGCCGGTCTTCATCCACCGGCAGGCCATGATCATCATCAAAGGCAAAACTCAGGCTGTCTGCGGCCTCATTCATGCTGTGCTGTCATCCTGTTTTTTTCTCGATCCTCTGCCGCGTGCCGGATAGCCCTTAATGATGCGCTGTTTCAAGGCTTTGATACACCGCCCGCAAAAAGGCTTCGGGATTGATAAAGCCGCTGCCCCATGCGTCGTCATAATCCGACATGGGTTTGGCGGCGATCACCTGTTCAAGGCTTTGGCCATCCTCCCTCAAGGCGGCCACCCGGTCGCGGGCGACTTCCAGCACCTTCAAATAGCGTTCCACCTTTGATCGGTCGGCCAAAGGCCCATGCCCACCGATAAAAGCCGTGTCGGCATCGGCAAGAGCCAAAGCCTGTTTGATACCCGTGATCACCCCATGAAGATTGCCGCCACTGCCGATATCAATAAAGGGATAGCGGTCCACAAACAGCAAGTCCCCCATATGGATCACATTGCTTTCGGTGAAATGGATAAAACTGTCGCCATCGGTATGGGCATGGGCCACATGATAAGCACGGGCTTCTTCCCCCAGATGGAGCGCCACTTCATCATTGAAACTTAAAACCGGCAGGGCTTCTTTGGGGCGGGCTTCCGTATTGCGCCGGGCATTTTCAAAGCGCTGCGGTTCAGAAAGTCGCTTATAGACATTGTCATGGGCAACGATCACCACACCCGCCTTGCCCAGATTTTCATTCCCGCCGGTATGATCGCCATGCCAATGGGTATTGAGCAGGAATTTCACCGGCCCGCTCTCCAGCGCCTCGACAGCTTTCAAGATGCGGTCCGTCAGCGGAGCGAACTGGTCGTCGATCAGCACAACACCATCTTCGGTGGTCAGCGCGCCGATATTTCCGCCAGCGCCAAACAGCACATGCACATTACCGCCCACATGTTCGGCGCGGATTTCCACATTCGAAAAATCATTCTGCGCCGCCACGGGGGCGCCAAAGGCCACCCCCAGCGCCATCACGGCGCCCATGGTTTTCAAAAGAGCTGATGTCGATTTCATGGCCGTTTCCTTTTCACTTACCTTTTGCCCCGCCACCATAAAGGTTTTCGATGCGGCTGCGATAGATCTTCCCGATCACATGCCTGCGAATTTTCAAAGTGGGAGTCATTTGTTCATTCTCGATAGAAAACGGCTCGTCGGCCAAAGCAAAGCGGCGCACTTTTTCCAGATTGGACAAGCGCTTATTGACACGGCTGATGGCGGCATCGATGGCCGTGTGCAAATCCGGATCGGCAACAAGCGCCGCATAATCGTTGGTTTTTCCGGTTTCTTTTGTCCAGCTTGCCAGCCATTCCGGATCCGGCACCACAAGCCCCACAAGATACGGCTTGTCATCGCCATAAACCATCACCTGCGCGATCTCCATTTCCAGAGCCAACATGCCCTCCACCCGCTGCGGAGAAACATTTTCACCTTTATCGGAAACGATCAGGTCTTTCTTGCGGTCGGTAATCACCAGATGGCCATCTTCATCCAGAATCCCGATATCGCCGGTATGCAGCCAGCCGTCTTTGATGGTGTCGGCCGTGGCGCGATCATCGCCCCAATAGCCTTTCATCACCAAAGCGCCGCGCACCAGAATTTCTCCGTCATCGGCGATTGTCAGTTCCACGCCTTTCATAGGCGGGCCAACACTGTGGGTTTTGGAATGGGTGGGGCGGTTCACCAAAATAATGGGGCCGGCCTCGGTCTGGCCATAGCCTTGCAACAAAGGCAGGCCAAGGCCCGTGAAAAACTCCCCCACATCCTTGTTCAGCGGCGCGCCGCCTGAAACCAGCGCCTTGAGCCGCCCGCCGAAACGCCGCCGCACCTTGGCCCGCACAAGGCGGTCGAACAGCTTGTCCTGTATCCGTTCGAAAAAGCCCAGCCGGCCCCCTTGCCGGTGCCGTTTGATGCCCAGCGCCAAAGCCTTGTGGAACAGCTTTTCCTTTAGCCCGCCCTCTTTTTCCACCTGCCGCAAAACACGGTTGCGCAACATTTCGAACAAACGCGGCACCACCACCATGATGGTGGGCTTTGTTTCGGCCATATTGCTGGCCAGCTTGTCGATTCCTTCCGCATAATAAATCTCGGCGCCGATCGAAACCGGCAGCGCCTGCCCCGCCGAATGTTCATAGGCATGGCTTAGGGGCAAGAAAGACAAGAAGCGGTTTCCCGCCAGCCCGATTTCCGACAACACATCGCACGCCCCCATGCAATTATGCAAAATCGCCCCATGATGGATCATCACCCCCTTGGGCGCACCGCCGGTGCCGGATGTATAGATCAAACACGCAACATCCTCGCGCGATAAGGTAGAGGCGGCTTCCCGCACCGCATCCACACAGGCGGGTTGTGCCGCCAACACATCGTCCAGCGCAACATGCGGGCATTGATGCTTTGGGTCAGGCGCGGCTCTTCCATGGCGATAACAAATTCGGCACTATCGCTTAAATGCGCGGCCGGCAAAACCGTACGCGCCAACTTGGCCGTGGAAACGATCACCCCTTTGGCGCGGCTGTTTTCCAGAATATGCTGATAATCGCTGGTGGTGGATGTGGTATAGGCGGGAACGGTGATCGCGCCCGCGGCCATGATGGCGAAATCGGCAATCAACCATTCCGGGCGGTTTTCCGAAATCAGCGCCACCCGGTCGCCCGCCTGCACCCCTTCCTTGATCAGGGCGCGAGACATCCGCGCCACTTGATCCACCACCTCGTCCCAGCTTTGCGCCTGAAACCGGCCTTCCGATTTTGCCCATAAAAACGGTTTTGTGCCGTTTTTCCGGGCTTGCTCAAACAGCATCTGGACCAAATTCTGATATTTTTCCGGGCCCATTCGGCACTCCCCGTATTGATCTCGGTGTAAAATTCTGTGTTATTTGTTTTAGCTTTAGCGCTTGGTCGCTCGGCTTGGCAATAAAGACGGCAGGTTAAATGACAGATCGTTTCGGCCAGGATCGGTCTTTAACGGCTGTAAAAGACATGTAAGGAGTACGTTCCGCATGACATCCGAAGAACAAAACAGGCGCGCTGATGACCGGTTGCCGGTTCTATGGCACGGCACGATCATCACCGTTGATGATCGCTCTGTTCCCTGTCGCGTTCTCGATGTGTCCTTGGCAGGAACCTATATCGAATGTGCCTTGGCCGTCCGCTTGGGCGAAGAACTGATCCTGAACATTCCGGAACTGGGGGAATTTGCCGGCGAGGTGCAGTGGATGCGCAATGGCTCTTTTGGTCTGGCGCTGGCCGCCGGCCCCGATCTTTTGCTCAAAAAAATTGCTGAAGATGGCGAAACCTATCCCGGCCTTGCGGGGTTAAGGGATGAACAGGACGATCCCGCGCCATAACGCTCCCCTCTCCCGTCACACCGGACACACCCCAGCCGTCACACCGGGCACACCCCAGCCGTCACCCCCGGGCACATCTAAACCGTCACCCCCGGGCACACCTAAACCGTCACCCCCGGACTTGATCCGGGGGTCCAGTCAACAGCGTGCCACCCTCCGCCAGCGAAAGTCTGGATTCCCGCC